>CAZJPT010000090.1:0-7367 GCA_964547835.1 uncultured Desulfovibrio sp. | reverse complement strand
ATGGCATGAATCTTGCTTACCACACAGGATATGCAAGAGCCGTCAGGATGTTTCCATGCTGAAGCAACACGTGCACACCGCCTCCGCAGGCATGACGCGGCGCCTTTTTCTCGGAAGTCTCGCAGCCGTCACCTGTACGGCCGCATCCCCGGTACTGTCGGCGCCAGTGACGTGCGTGCTTGCCGCTACCTATCCGGTCTGTGTTGCCTGCACTACGCTGTTGCGAGATGTGCCTGGTTTTGAGCTGGATCTGCTGGTAGCGGCACAGACCGGCTGTCCGCATGATTATGCCATGTCACCGCGTGACCGCATGAAGCTTGAGGACTGTGACGTGCTGGTACTGAACGGCGGTGGCTATGAATCCTTCCTTGACGAAAAGCTGCTGGCCTCCATTAAGGCAAAGGTCATCAATGCCGGAGAGGGCATAGACAGCACGATTGCAGATACGGGCAGAGGCCTGCCGGAAGATGCGGATCATGACGATCATCATCATGGAACCGGCAATCCACATTATTTTTGCAGTCCATCGCATTTTGCGCGCATGGTGTCTGCCGTGGCCGGAGGTCTGGCCACGTGCCGTCCTGAACACGCGTATGTTCTGCAGGAGCGGGCTGAGTCCTTTGCAAAGCGTATGGATACGCTGCTCGGACAGATGGCCGGCCTTGGCGGTGACACCCTTATAGTGGCGCAGCATGACACTCTGTCCTGGTATTTCAGTGACACCCCGTTCAAGGTGGTTGCAGTACTGCAGGAAGAGGCCGATGACGTGCCCTCGGCTGCGACTTTGCTGGGTATTGTGGAGCGCATGCGGGACGGACGCTCGTATCTTCTGGCGGGAGAAGCGCAATTTCCTCCCCATGTTCTTGTCACGCTGGCTGCCGAGACAGGCTGGCCGCGGGTTATGCTGGAAACCATGGCATCCGGTCCAATGCCTGTCCCTGAGGACTGGTACGAGACGGTCATGTGCCAAAACCTGGATCGTTTGCGGGAGATCCTGGAAGCCTGATCTGTCCAGGACATCCGGGAAGCGGAAAAAGCGGTCTGTTTTCCTCTTGACAGGCTGCAGGCCCCAGGCGTAAAGAATTTCCGTCGCGCTGCCATAGTGGCGACGTGACGTATTTTTTTTCCGTGACTTTCAGCTTCTGCCTGCACGGCCTGGTCGTTTAAGCGTTCCAGCTGTGAATTCAAGGAGGCGGCGGTTCCCCGCCTGCGGGAAAGACGCCGACAATTGCAAATATGCATCGCCCTTCCTCTGACATCATCGTGACCATAACCCGCGCCTTTGCGGGTCTTTGGTGGTGGCGTCGTGACAGGAAGGGAGTACTGCAGGCTCTCTAGCCTGCAATCACGGATTGCTGACAACGCGCCGTCCCTTCCCGAATTGGAAGAGACGGCGCTTTTTTTTACCTGTTGAAAGGGGAAACGTTATGACGCAATTCACAGGCATCACGCTCAAGCAAAAGGCACGCCTGCTGCCCGCTGACATGGATACGCCCATCAGCCTTTTTATGGGTATGGTCGGTACCGGAGACGGTGTTCTTCTTGAAAGTGCCGCAGTTGATGGCAAATGGGGCAGATACAGCATTCTGGCCTGTGACATCATGCTCCATGTCTCCTGCCGTGAAGGCCGTCTGGCTCTGCGTATTGAGGACGACAGACTGGGATTTCTCAAGGAGCTCGAGGGCATGCCCTTTGCCAGGGGACTGCGTGCCCTCATGGACTGTGTGACCATCGAGCCCGCGAGCAACACGGGCATGGAGATGCCGCCTATAACAAGGGCGCTCTACGGCTACGTCGGCTTCGAAGTGGCCAGGATCATACCTTAAGCAGAAGCCTAGTGCCAGCTGTGTCTGCCCGGCACGGTCATCGTCTTCGATCACGTCTACAACCGCCTGTGCCAGATTTGTCTCGACGAGTTCACGGACGTGCGCTCAGCCCATGAATCCAGTCTTTTTTCTGCCAGACATGACGACAAAACCGTTCTCGCAGAGCCTGGAGAAGCCGGTTACATGGAGTATGTACGCCGTATCAAGATACTGCTGCAGCAGGGCGAGGCTGTTCAGTGCGTCCCATCCACGCGTTACTCCACGCCCTGGCGTGGCGACGGCTTTGGACTCTACCGCCGCATGCGGCGCATCAACGCTTCGCCCTACATGTTCTACATGCACTTTCCTTCCATCAGCCTCTTTGGTTCCTCTCCCGAAGTTATGGTCCGCTGCGCCAGCGACCGTCTTTACCTGGCCCCCATTGCCGGCACCCGTCGGCGCGGCCGCACGGATTTTGAGGATCAGCAGCTGGAACTCGAGCTACTCTCGGATCCCAAGGAGCGTGCGGAACACGTCATGCTCGTGGATCTCGGCCGCAACGATCTCGGCCGCATAGCTGTGAGCGGCAGTGTCCAGGTAGAGCGCCTCATGCAGGTAGAGCGCTTTAGTCACGTCATGCACCTTACCAGTCACGTGACTGCCACACTGTTGCCAGGCTTAAGCGCCGTTGACGTGCTCGCAGCAACCTTCCCGGCAGGCACAGTGTCCGGCGCGCCCAAGCTGCGCGCCATTGAGATGATTCGCGAAATGGAAGGACGTCCGCGTGGTCCCTACGCCGGCTGCATCGGCTGGCTTGGCCTGGACAAGGACAGTGTCAATCTCGACATGGGTATTACCATCCGCTCCATGTGGGCCCGTTCGGGACGACTGTACTGGCAGGCAGGTGGCGGCATAGTGCACGACTCTGTGCCTGAACTGGAATGGAAGGAAGTCTGCAACAAGTCAGCCATCATGCGATCCGTTCTGAAGTCCGATGAGGAGGACGTCCATGTTTCTGTTAATCGATAACTACGATTCGTTCACCTACAATCTGGTGCAGTATTTCCAGAATCTGGGCGAAAATCCAACGGTCCTTTACAATGACGATCCGCAAATTCTGGAGCTGGCCGCATCCGGCAGTCTTGAAAAAGTAGTCATCTCCCCAGGTCCCGGCCATCCTTCTGCTGCGGGACTGTGCCTCGAGTTTCTGAGCAGACTGTCCAGGGATGTGCCTGTTCTCGGCGTCTGCCTGGGACATCAGCTGCTTGGTTTTTTGGGCGGCGCCCAGGTGGTGGCTGGACCGGTGGTCATGCACGGCATGCAAAGTGACATCACCCATGAAGGCACAGGCTTGTTCGCCAGGATGCCCGAACCCATGCGCGTAGGACGCTATCACAGCCTTGTGGTGGTCTCAGAAGAGGACAATGATCCCAGGCTTCCCTTCCGCGTCACGGCCAGAGCGCCTCTTGGCGAGGTCATGGCACTGGAGTACAGGGACAGACCCTGGGTGGGCGTACAGTTCCATCCAGAATCCGTACTCACTCCTGATGGTATGCGTCTTCTGGCCAATTTTCCGCGGCGTATCCTGCCTGGAGCTGAGGTGGAGGAGCCCCTGGCCGATGTACAGAAGGGTGATGAAGAAACACCCACACTGCGCACCATTCTCGAGCGTCTGGCCCTCAAGCAGGACCTTGAGCCCAACATGGCCCAGTTCGGCTTTGACATGCTCATGGACGGCGAGATGACGCCGGCTCAGGCTGGTGCCTTTCTCATGGGACTGCGCGCCAAGGGCGAAACCTCGCTTGAATTGAACTGCGCCATCCGCTCGGTTCTGGCCAGGGCTGTGCCCACGCCTCCTGTGCCGGATGACGCCATTGACGTGGTAGGCACCGGCGGTGACGGTCGATCCTCCTTCAACTGCTCCACCTGCGCCTGCCTGACCCTGGCCGGCATGGGCTACCACGTGGCCAAGCATGGCAACCGCGCTGTGTCCTCTACTTCGGGTGCAGCAGATACCCTGAGTCTTATGGGCATTCCCCTGGAAAAGGATCCTGAGAAAGTCTGCCAGCAGATCCGCGAGACAAACTTCGGCTTCTTCTTTGCGCCCAACTTTCATCCATCCTTCAAAAACGTGGGATCCATACGCACTGAACTGGGCATACGCACCCTGTTCAACATCCTTGGTCCCATGATCAACCCGTCGGGACAACCCTATCTGCTCATGGGGGTGGCCAGACCCGAGCTTGTGCGGCTCATTGCCGACACCCTGGCCGGATCCAGGACTCTGCGCCGTGCGGCTGTTGTCTACGGCGCCGGTGGATATGACGAGGTGACGCCCATGGGACCGGCCCAGATCATTATGGTGGATCACGGGCACCAGACCCCCATGACGCTGGACCCTGCCGCCTATGGCATCGGTCCCTGCACGCCGGCTGATCTGACAGTCAAGTCACGCGAGGAAGCCGTAGCCGTTGTCAGGGAACTTTTGCAGGGCAGGGGCAACAGGCACATGAGAGACATGGTTGCGCTCAACGTGGGGCTGGCCATACACATCATCAAGCCGGAAAAGCCGCTGGCTGAGTGCATGCGCGAAGCAAGGGACGCAGTGGAGTGCGGTGCCGGCAGAGTGTTTGTCAGCTAAATTTCCGTCTGTATTTGCAAGTAACAGGCTGTGAGCGGATTGTGACATACAAATCATCTTCATAAAATTTTTCCATGTAGACACCATTTGATTTTATGATTTTTTTGAAAGTATTTTCAACAGAAACGTATCATTTTTGCTTTAAATTTCAATATAATGTCAAGCTAATGGCTGGCAGCGGGATTGGTTTGTTCAGGGGGGGATGTCCCCGTATCATGAAAATTTAGGAGCAAGGAACTGCTGGAAAGCAAAATTATGTTGTATCACGCTAAACCTGGCCATTGAGGCCAGTTTGAGCAAGAAAAGCGTAATGAAGCTTTACAGCGGTTCCTGAAGGGCGGTCTCGCAGGCTGCGGTCGCGGCAGACGCGATCGCCCATATGGAGTAACCTGATGAACAGTGGCAAATCTCCAGCCAGGGCAGCGGATCTGGATCGTTTCACCAGGGTCAAGCAGCAGGAAATCGCATTTTTGCGCAGGCAAAAGGCGTGCGGCCCTCTGCCGCTCTGGCAAGGGTGCAGACCATCCTTTGTCAGAGCGCTGATCGAGGGACGTGGTTGTGGTCCTCTGCCGGTCATAGCCGAATACAAGCGCGCCTCTCCATCCCGGGGACGCATATGTGATACAGTCAGTGCAGCCTGTGCAGCTTTGGCCTACGCAAAAAACGGAGCTGCATGCCTGTCCATTCTCACCGAGGAAGTTTATTTTGACGGCAGTCTGGATTTTCTCGACGAGGCTGCGCGAGTTCTGGCAGCAGAGAACTTGAGTGTTCCCCTGCTACGCAAGGACTTTATCCTTGACCCCGTCCAGGTGGAGGCCACCTTTGCGACGCCGGCATCGGCCTTTTTGCTTATCGTGCGCCAGCTGCCGGATGCCACGGCCCTGCGCGAGCTGCGTGAGCTCGGGGCGAGGCAGGGGCTGGATGCCGTAGTGGAGATCTTTTGTGAGGACGAGGTGGAAATTGCCAGGGAGAGCGGGGCCCGTATCATCCAGGTCAATGCCAGAGATCTGGAAACGCTGCGTGTGGACAGGGAAGGCTGTCTGAAAATGCCGGGGCTGGCAGGCAAGCGCCCGGGTGAGATCTGGATAGCAGCCTCCGGCATGGGAAAATATGAGCATCTGGTAGCCGCCGCACAGGCCGGGTATGATGCGGCATTGCTAGGTACGGCTCTGATGCAGCGCGGCAGGCCGGGTCCGGATCTGGCATCCCTGCTCGCTGGGGATGAAAATGTTCGTTAAGATTTGCGGTATGCGTCGTCAGGAGGATCTGGATGCCGCTGCAGCCCTTGGTTTCGGTTTGTGCGGATTCATCTTCCATCCATCCAGTCCTCGCGGTCTGACGACAGAAGAGGCTTGCGGACTGGACAGTCATGGCATGGTACGCGTCGGTGTCTTTGTGAGGCAGGACGCAGACGCCATCGAGGAGGCAGTATGCCGTGCCAGACTAGATTTGGTGCAGCTGCACGGCGCTCAGGATGCTGCCTGCCTGCAAAGGCTTGCGCGTTCCCTGGGACGCCAGCGACTTGTGCGTGTTCTCTGGCCGGAAAAGTCGCGGGACAGGGTTGATTTTGTCCGTGAGCTGAATATGGCCAGACAATACTGCGCGCTGGTGCTGCTGGATGCGGGGCAATGCGGCGGTGGCCATGGTCGGCGCCTTGTTCTTGAAGACCTGCCTGAACAGCTCTATGAGGACGCCTGGATACTGGCCGGTGGTCTTACCTCAGAGATTTTTTTGGAGTTGCAGGTCTGGCCTGGCAAGCGCCTGCCCTGGGGGCTCGATTTCAACTCCGGGCTGGAAAGTACACCTGGTGTCAAGGATCATGAGCGCATGCGCCTTGTCATGGAAAAGGCCCGGCATTATGCTATGGAACAGGATGTCCATGAGACAATTTTTCCTGGGAAGAGGAAGTGATTTCATACTGTTCCAGCTGGTCAGGAGACAATATCGGGACCAGCATGCATCGTAACAGATAGAAAAAGATTTCTGCAACTCAGGCTTTGGAGAACGAACAGGTATGAACATAAAGTACTATGGTAGTTATGGCGGCTGCTTCGTTCCGGAGCTGCTCATTCCGCCGCTCATGGAAACGGAAAAAGCCATGCTGGAAATTATGCCGACACAGGATTTCCAGGATGAACTCAACGAACTTCTGGTCAGTTACGCAGGCAGAAAGACTCCGCTCACCTTCTGCCCTGCTCTGAGTCAGGAACTGGGTTTCAATCTGTGGCTTAAGCGCGAGGATCTGCTGCATACAGGCGCTCACAAGATGAACAACACCCTGGGGCAGGCTCTGCTTGCCAAACGCATGGGCAAAACCTGCCTGGTAGCTGAGACCGGGGCAGGGCAGCACGGCGTTGCCACGGCTGCTGCAGCTGCCAGACTGGGGATGAAGTGCGTTATTTATATGGGCGCTGAAGATGTGGAGCGTCAGCATATGAACGTCATGCGCATGCGTATCCTCGGTGCTGAGGTGCATGCCGTGAATACCGGGACGCGTACCCTCAAGGACGCTATTAACGAGGCGCTGCGTGCCTGGATCACCATGCAGGAGAGCACGCACTACTGCTTTGGCACTGCAGCCGGTCCTCATCCCTTCCCCGAACTGGTGGCAGCCTTCCAGAGCGTCATCGGCAGGGAAACCAGAGAGCAGAGCCTGGAGCGTTTCGGCAGCCTGCCAGACGCGGTAGTTGCCTGTGTAGGCGGCGGTTCCAACTCCATTGGCATGTTCCGCGGCTTTCTGGACGATAAAGACGTAAGGCTCGTCGGCGTTGAGGCGGCAGGCACCGGCGAATCCGGTTGTTTCCATTCTGCAGCTCTCAATCTGGGCAGTCCCGGCGTGCTGCATGGCAACACGCCGGGACTGCCCAGATTGAGAGCAGAATGGAAACAACCGGATTCGCCGGTGCCTGCCGCCTCAACGC
>CAZJPT010000089.1:0-7427 GCA_964547835.1 uncultured Desulfovibrio sp. | reverse complement strand
AGCCCTACAAGCAGAAACGTATTGCCCAGGAAACCATGGACATCTACGCGCCACTGGCCAACCGTCTGGGACTGTACGTGATCATGCGCCGTCTTGAGGATTTGAGCTTCAAGTACCTGCGTCCGGATGTGTACAATATGATTGTGCACTGGCTGGACGAGCATCAGGTGGTGGAAAAGCACATCATCGAGAAGGTGGTGGCCATGCTCAAGAACTTCCTGGATGGGGCGGGTATCAAGGGCGAGGTCTACGGCCGCATCAAGCATAAGTACAGCATTTATCAAAAAATGATGTCCGAGTCCCTGACACTGGACGAGATGCACGACATCATGGCCTTCCGCGTCATAGTCAACGATATCCGCGACTGCTACGCAGCCCTGGGGCTGGTACATCAGCACTGGAAACCTGTGCACGGGCGCTTTAAGGATTATATTTCCATGCCCAAGGCCAATGGCTACCAGAGTCTGCACACGACGGTTATCGGACCTGACGGCGACCGTATCGAGGTGCAGATACGCACTGTGGAGATGCACCGCCAGGCAGAACACGGTATTGCCGCCCACTGGCTGTACAAGGAACACGGCCGCATCGCCACCAAGGACCTGGCCCAGTTCTCCTGGCTCAATGAGATTTTTGAGCGCCAGCGCGTGGAAGCGGACTCCAGGGAGTTCATGCACTCGCTCAAACTGGACCTTTTCTCGGATGAAGTCTTTGTCTACACGCCGGCCGGTGATGTGAAGCGCCTGCCAGAGGGAGCTACTCCCTTGGATTTTGCCTTCATGATTCACTCCAAGGTAGGCCAGCACTGCGCCGGTGCCAAGGTCAACGGCCGTCTGATGCCTCTGGCCCGTCCCCTGAAAAACGGCGACACTGTTGAAATCATCACGGATCCTTTGAGAAATCCCAACCGCGACTGGCTCAAGATCGTCAAGACTGCCAGAGCCCGCAGCCGCATACAGCACTATCTGCGTACCGAGGAACGGCAGCGCGCCATACAGCTTGGGCGTGAAATGCTGGAAAAGGAGGGGCGCAGGGTCAGTATCAATGTCAGTCGCTGTGCCAAGGACGGGCAGCTCAACATAGCTTCACAGGAACTGAACTTCGACAGTCTCGACGATCTGTACGCCGCCGTAGGGTACGCGCATATCACGCCGCGCAAGGTGCTTAACAGACTCTACGCCATTATGCATCCCGGTGACAGTCAGACACCCGATGTGGAGGCACTGCCCGAACAGCAGCTGGATGGGGGCAAGAGCAAGCTTCCGGCAGGCGGCGTGGCCGTGTCCGGCGTGGACGGGGTGCTCATGCGCTTTGCGCAATGCTGCAATCCTGTGCCTGGAGACCCCATTATCGGCTACATCAGTCGCGGCGCAGGCATCACCGTGCACCGCAGTGACTGTCCCAATGTGCCCAATATGGAACATGAGCGTCTCATTTCCGTGCACTGGGAAGGCGATGAGCAGGTGGAGAAGCCCTACGAGGCCGGCGTCTTCATCGTCTGTCGCAACGAACGCGGGACTCTGGCCGCAGTGGCTACCGCACTGGCAGCGGCCGGCGTCAATATCTCCACGCTCTCGGTCACCCCACTGGTGGACGGTCGCTCCACCATGCATTTGCGTATAGAGGTAAAAAACGCAGACCAGCTTTACGAGGTTATTGAAACAATACGCAGTGTGTCCAATGTGGTGGAAGTGGTGCGTGACGATATGAAAGCCGACGACAGCACCATGCCTGTCTCCTGATCAACAGGAGCACCCTCGCTTGAGACACGGGAATATCGCCAGCAGGCAGCGCAACGGCAGCGGGCTGGACAAGGAGTCAGAATGGCAAAGGTTTTATATGGCATTCACGGCACGGGGCATGGTCACGCCATGCGCGGCCTCACCATTGCGCGCCGCCTCAGGCAGCATGAATTTCTCTTTGTCTGCGACGACGACGCAGTCCCGGTCCTGGCTCCAGAATTTCCCGTGCACCGCATACCGAATCTGGGCACGATTTTTAAAAACTACAAGGTGGACATAGGGGCCACAGTGCGCCACGGCCTGTCTGTTCTCAGAAAGCGCGATGTGCATCTTGCCGAGCTTGCGGATTTGATCCACGCTTTCGGGCCTGACGTATGCATGACAGATCTGGAGTATTTCGTACCCAGGGCCGCGGCTCGTGCGGAGATTCCCTGTCTCAGCCTCGGCCATCAGCATGTCATCACCTGCTGCCGGCATAAGAATCTGCCAGGCAACATGTGGTGGGACACGCTGCTGCAGGGACTTACGCCCAAATACCTGTTCAGGCCCACAGCCGAGAACCTTATTGTCTCCTTTTATCAGCCGCCTGTGCTGCCTGCGTACAAGGCGAGGGTGGTGCCTCCTATACTGCGCGATCAGGTCATAGCAGCCAGCCCGACCGACGAGGGGCACGTGGTGGTGTACCAGAGCAATTCCACAAGCCCGGCTCTCATCAGCTTTCTGAAGAAGGCCACAAAGCGCGTGTGCTACGTCTTTGGTTACGACAGAACAGAGGGCAGGGACGACAATCTGATTTTCATGCCCAGAAGCGAGGAGGGCTTTCTCAAGCTTCTTGCCAGCTGTGCCTATGTTATCCAGGGCGGAAGCCACACTCTCATGACCGAGGCGTTGTACCTTGGCAAGCCGGTGTTCACCATACCCTTGAAGGCCATGGTTGAGCAGCGCTATAACGCATGGTATATTCAGCGTCTCGGGTACGGCAGGCAGGCGGACATGGACAGCCTTAATCCCATGGACCTGATCAAATTCGAAGCCTGTCTCGCAGACTATCGCAACGAGATCGCCAGGGGACGTTTCTGCGGCAATGAGATTGTCTTTGGTCTGGTAGATACCTTCATCCGCACAGGAGCCCTGCCTGAGAGCGGTGAACCTGCTGTGCTGGAAGAACCTGGCGCGCCAAAGAAGACACTTACCCTGCGTGCACCGGAGGCCATGCGCTGGGAGGAAGCGTCGGCCGCCGTGGATCCGCGTCGCAGGCTCGGGACCAGGAAGAGAAGAAACGTAACGCGTACACCCCTTTGAACAAGGTGCGGCGTGGGGGCGTGAACCCGTCCCTGCCACACCAGTTTTTTTGTGGAGAACAAAATTTGTTGAAAACATGCAGCAGCGGCCTCGCGTGCCTCGCGCTGGCCATAATGGTCTCTCTGTTCAGCATCAGCCCGGCTCTGGCGGCCGCCACGGCAGGCTCCGCCACCCAAACCGCGCCAGTGCCGTTTCCCGTGGCAACGGATAACGAAACAGTGTTCAAGCTCTCCAACGGACTGACTGTCTGCCTTATCAAGGATGGCCGTTTCCCCATGGTGTGCACACGCCTGTACGTGCGCACCGGTTCCTCTCACGAATCGCCCGGGCAGTACGGCATTAGTCACGTGCTCGAGCATATGGTTTTCAAGGGAACGACCAATCGCCCCGCCGGAGCCATCGCTAGGGAGGTGGAGCGGCTCGGCGGATATCTCAATGCCTACACCAGCTTTGACAGGACCTGCTACCTGACGGACATGCCCGCAAGACACTGGAAGACGGGCATCGACATTGTGCGCGACATGGCCTTCAATCCCCTCCTGGATCCCACGGAGCTCGAGCGCGAAAAGCCCGTCATCATTTCCGAGTTGGAAGGCTACGAGGATCAGCCCCTTCGCAGGCTTATGCAGGAGTCGCAGCGGGCCACTCTGGCTGGTACCCCCTATGAGGTGCCCATCATCGGCACTCGCGAAGATATCATGGCCGTCACGACTGAGTCTCTGCGCGCCTATATCAAGCGCTGGTACCATCCCCAGAACATGCTGCTGGTGGTGGCCGGGGACATTGACCAGGCGGCTGTGCGCGAATTTGTGGAAGAAAGTTTTGGCAGCCTCGTCAATACGGGCGACATCGAGCAGGAAGAGCCCGTAGACATCAATTCTGTGACCGAGACGCCCCGGGTGCGCGTGCTGCGCGGCCCCTGGAAAAAAGTCTATCTGAGTCTTTCCGTTCCTGCGCCGGCCGTTTCCGATTTCGAGTCACTGCGCCTGGATCTGCTGAGCTATCTTCTGGCTGGCGACGGCACTTCGCTGCTGGAGCGCCGTTACCGCTATGATCTGAATCTGGTGGACAGTATCGAGGTGAGCAACAGATCCATGTCCCGCCTGGGCATGCTGACCGTGGGAGCCGTGCTGGATGTGGAAAAGCTGGACGAGTTCTTTGTCACCCTGGTGCGTGATCTGCGTGATCTCAAGATGTCGTCCTTTACGTCTGCTGATTTGGAACGGGCCAAGTTTACGGCTCTGGACTCCATGGACCGCATGTCTGAGACATTGAACGGCCTCACCTCGTGGCGTGCTGCGATGCAGTTTGACCAGGGCGGACGTCAGGGCGAGGCCAACATCCGCACGTATCTGAACGACGTCAGTCTTGACGCCATTGCCGAGGCTTGGGCCCGCTACATGGTGCCTGAGCGCGTGCGCGTACGTGTTCTGGCTCCAGTGGACAGATCTACTGCTGATCTGGCCGGCATTCTGGAACGAGAGTGGCCAGTCCCTGATAAAAAGGCGGACAAGGCAGTCAGCAAGAAGGCAGACGAGGAGACTCTGACGCTGTCCAATGGCGTGAAGCTCATTCTGATCCCGGATGCGACCATGCCCTATCTGTCCATGACCATGGCTGCTACCGGAGGCAACGCACTGCTCAAGCCCTCCGAAGCCGGTCTGGCTACGCTTGCCGCGTCCTTGCTTACCGATGGCTGCGGCGACATGGACAGGGTTGAGTTCGAGCGCCGTCAGGCAGCCAGGGCCATAGCTATTTCTGCTTCCGCCAATGGTCAGAGCTTCGCGGTTAAGGCTACCGGGCCGACACGCTACAGCGGTGAGATGCTGGAATTAGTGAGCGTCATGATGGACAGCCCTCGCTTTGACAAGCAGGAGCTGACCAAAGAAGTGCAGGACATGAACAGCCGGCGCACCATGCGTGACGAGAATCCTCTCGCCCACCTGAACAGCCGCCTGTGGCCCGCGCTTTTCGGCAGCCACCCCTATGGGCTGGATCCGCTGGGCACGGCAAGAACGCTGGCTGCCTGCGACAGAAGCAAAGTAAGTGCCTTCTGGAAGAAGCAGCGCTCCATGCCATGGGTGCTTGCCGTGGCTGGTTCCTTTGACAGAGCGCAGATCGTGGAATGGGCTTCGAGGCTGCCTGCAGCGACGGAGCAGGCCGTTTATCCCGAGGCACCCGCCTGGGGGAAGAACAAGAGTCTCACCATGAGGATGCCTGACCGCAACAAGGCCCACTATATGCGCATCTACCCTGCTGTGGCTCGTTCGCATCCCGATGCGCCAGCGCTCATGGTCTTGAGTTCCGTTCTCTCAGGACAGAGCGGACTGCTTTTTTCGCAGCTGCGTGACAGGGACAGCCTCGGCTATACGGTGATGAGCCAGAACAAGTTTTACCCGACTACCGGCCTGAGCCTGCTCTATGCCGGCACGACGCCCGAGCGTGTAGATGACGCCAGAAAAGGCTTTGATGCTATTGTCGGCTCCTTGAAGGAAACCGAGCTTGAGCCTGGTCTGCTTGAGGAAGCCTGCAATTCTCTGGAAGGCGACTATATCCGCTCCCGCCAGAGCTTAAGCTCCAGGGCTGCCGAGGCTGCGGCTGAGATGCTGCTCAATCAGCCAAGGCACATGGCGCGTGATCTCATTGAAAAGGCCCGCAATGTGACTCCTGCCGACGTGCGCCGCGTGGTGCAGACGTATTATCATGACGGCTACGAGTTCATGCTTGTTCCGCAGGCCGAAAAGAAGCAAAAATAAGCAAGGAGGATGGGTCGGCCCTGGCCGGCCCAAACACCCGACATGAATATGGATGAACTGCTGGAACTGCTCGTATGCCCGGGCTGCCGCTCCAGACTGACGCCTCTGCCAGACAGCAAACTTCCTGAGGGCCTGTGCTGCCCCAGGTGCCAGAAGGTTTATCCCATCAGGGAGGATATTCCGGTTATGCTCGTGGAAGAGGCCATCTCCATTACACAGTGGAAGGCAGGGGTGCGCAGCGGAGGAAAAGGCTGATGCGTTACGTCGTGGCTTCTGATTTGCACGGCTCTAGTGAGAGTCTTGAAATCCTTGTTGAAAAGACGCGTGCGCTGAAACCGGATCGCGTGATTCTGCTGGGTGATCTGCTCTATCATGGTCCCCGTAATCCCCTGCCTGGTCATTACGAGCCGAGAAGTATGCCCGAAGCCTTTTGCGAGCTCATGGAGTTGTGCCCGGTGACTGCCGTGCGCGGCAACTGCGATGCTGAAGTGCATCTCTTTGTCCTGCCCTTCAAGATGACAGAAAACATCTGGATTATTGAGGACGGGCTGGAAATCTTTGTCAGCCACGGTCACCGCATTCCTGAGGAGCCCCCCATGGACGGCTTCCCTAGAGGAACGGTCTTTCTGCGCGGGCACACGCACGTTCCCCGCGCTGAGGAAATGGACGGCTATGTCTTCTGGAATCCCGGATCCATGACCCTGCCCAAGCAGGGCAGTCCGCGCACATGGGCAGTGCTGGATACAAAGGTCTTCCAGGTGCTCGATCTGGAGGACAGGATCGTGCTCGAATACAAGGTGCGCTGACAGCATGGCAAAAGAGCTTTTTACCATGGCCAGGGGCCTGCATCTCGTATTGGCCTCTGCTTCACCGCGCAGAAAGGCCTTTCTGCAAGACTGGGGCGTGCCCTTCAGCTGCCGGCCTGTGGCCGACGAACCGGACCCGGCAGAACACGAGCCGGCAGCGGATTTCGTGAATCGTTGCGCCGCATTCAAGCTTGAACACTGTCCTGCCTCGCCTTATGAGGTGGTCGTGGCTGCGGATACAGTGGTAGCCATGGACGGTCGTATCATGGGGAAACCAGCTGACGCAGATGAGGCACTCAGTATGCTCAAGGCTTTGGCAGGCCGTGATCATCAGGTAATTACGGCTGCGGCTGTCCGTCTGCCAGGCAGCAGAGTGCTGACGCATACGTCCGTGTGTGACGTGCACATGTACCCCTGGGATGAGAGGGCACTCGCTGCCTATGTGGCGACGGGCGAGTGCCTGGACAAGGCCGGAGCATATGCCATACAGGGCGTGGGCGCGTTTTTGGTGGAGCGCATCGACGGATCCTGGAGCACTGTGGTGGGCTTGCCTGTCAGCTGGCTGGCCAGCGTCCTGACCCGCCATGGAGTCCTGCTTCCTACAAGCCTTACTTAAGATACTCTCGGTAATGGGACCTCATTGGCTATGCGATTATCTGCCTGAAAACTATGTCGCCATGCCCGTTGCATAAAATTGTCTGAATTGAAGTGCCCAATGTCGGACTTCAGCTCGAGGTAGGAGGTTTCTATTGCCCATCGCAGGGAGTACACGGCCAGAGGGGCGAGAGCCGCGTCGGCGGCGACGAATCTCCGTGCGTCGT
>CAZJPT010000088.1:0-7443 GCA_964547835.1 uncultured Desulfovibrio sp. | reverse complement strand
GAGCTTTTCCCTGGTGCCGTAATAATCGAGGTGTTCATCGTCCACGTTGGTGACCACATTAATGACTGGCAAAAGACACAGAAAGGATCCGTCCGACTCATCGGCTTCGGCGATGAAGAACTCACCGTGTCCGAGATGGGCGTTGGTGCCGTAGACGTTGAGACGGCCGCCTATGATGACCGTAGGATCAAGGCCTGCCGTGTCAAAGATACTGGCTGTCAGCGATGTGGTTGTGGTCTTGCCGTGCGTGCCTGCTATGGCCACGCCCTGACGCAGCCGCATGAGTTCGGCCAGCATCTCCGCCCTGGGAATAACGGGAATGCCCTGGCGCCTGGCCGCCTCCACCTCGGGGTTGTCATCGCTGATGGCCGTAGACTTGACCAGCACCTGCTCGCTCCCCACGTTGGCTGCGCTGTGCCCGATACGCACGTCGCAACCCAGATCGCGCAGACGGCGCACGTTGGGTGAGTCAGCCATATCCGAGCCTGAGACCGTGTAGCCCATGTTAATCAGAACTTCGGCGATGCCGCACATGCCCGCGCCGCCTATCCCCACCATGTGAATGTGTTTGATGCGTTTGTTCATACTGTCTTTCTTCGTGTCCGTGACGCCCTCCCGTGCCCGAGACGACGTTCACTCCGGCTTGACACCGCGCCTGTCGGCCACCGCACTTTCCATGACTGTCACAACATTGGACGCAGCTGCAGGAGTAGCCAGCAGCAGAGCAGACTGGGACATGGACTTCAGCCTGGTTTTGTCATCCATAAGAGACAGTATTTCATCCTGCAGACGCTTTGTGGTCAGCTCCTTCTGCGCAAGCACAATGGCTGCGCCGGCCTTTTCCAGAGCCATGGCGTTGCAGGTCTGGTGATCATGCGCGGCCTGCGGGAAGGGAATGAGCACCGAAGGCAGCCCGGTTGCGCACAATTCGGCCACTGTGCTGGCTCCGGCCCTGGTAAGGCCGAGATCCGCCCAAGCGTAAACCGTTTCCATGTCGTCAAGGAAGGGGGCCACACGGCAGTCCGTCATGCCCGCATTGCGATAGGCCGCATCCACGCGGGCATAATCCTTTTCGCCTGTCTGATGCGTGACGCTCACGCCGGCAGCCTTAAGAGCAGGCAGCATGTCGATCACCAGCTCGTTAATGGGATGCGCACCCTGCGAACCGCCCAGCACCAGCAGATGCATCCGGTCAAAGGCTCTGGCTGCGCGGCCCGAGGAGACGATGCGGCGGCGAACAGGATTGCCTGTGAGCACAGTCTCCTTGTTTCCAAAACCTGCAGTACCGGGTAAGGACACGCAAATGCGGTCACACAGGCGGGCCATGACGCGGTTGGTCACCCCGGCCACGGCATTTTGTTCGTGCAGCACGATGGGGATGCGCAGTAACCGTGCCGCCAGAAGCGGCGCAAAGGCGGCGTAACCACCAAAGCCTGCGACGCAGTCGGGCCTGAAGACACGCATGGTGCGGATGACCTGAGGCATGGAAACTGCAAATCTGGCCAGGGCAGAGACGGCTTTGAGCCCGTGGCCCAGAACCCCGCGTACCGGCAGTCCCAGGAAGGGGATGCCGACCTGCGCTGCCAGACGCTTTTCCGGCCCGTACATGGAACCTACAAAAAGCAGCTGCATATTCCCCCTGGAACGCAGCTCCTCGGCAACGGCCAGTGCCGGAAAGATGTGACCGCCGGTGCCGCCGGTGGTCAGAAGGACACGTGTTATCATGATGTCAAGACGGCCCCGGTCTGGCCGTCACCTCCCTTGTCAGTTTTTGTCAGTTTTTTGTTCAGACGCGTGTTTCCCAATTGCTCCACTGTCTCTCCAGGCGGGACGGCGCAGCCGCCCTGTGTGTAGTCCGAGGTGCGTGAGAGGTTGAGAAGCACGCCTATGGTGATCATGGAGCACACCAGGTTGGAACCGCCGTAGCTCATGAGCGGCATGGGCACGCCCTTGGGGGGTGCTACACCCATGACCACAGCCAGGTTGAGAATGACGCCTGTGGCCAGGATGACGGTCATGGCAAAAGCTGTAAAGCGGTCCCTCAGCTCGCGCTGTCCCATAATAATAAGATAGCAGCGCCAGAAGAACAACGCGAAGAGCAAAAATACCACGCTCACACCGATAAAACCCATTTCCTCGGCCAGGACTGCCATGATGAAGTCGTTATGGGCCTCGGGCAGGTAGGACATTTTCTGGCGGCTGGCGCCAATACCGACACCGAAGAAGGAGCCGGAACCTATGGCCAGCAGTGACTGCACAAGCTGATAGCCGGTATCCATGGCATCTGCAAAGGGGTCCCTGAAGGCCAGCAGACGGCGCAGGCGGTAGGGAGCATTGATGACCAGCAGGGCACCGGCCAGAACTATGACGCCTATGGAGCCTATGAGATAGATGAAGCGCACGCCGGCCACGAAGAACATGGCGAACATCAGGGTGGCCAGCATGGCTGCACCGCCGAAATCCGGCTGCATGAGCAGCAGCATGCAGAAAAGGACGGTCACGGCCAGCGGCGGGAAAAAGCCGCGTGTAAACGTCTTGATGAGCTGCTGCTTTTCGGACACGTAATAGGCGAAGTACATGGCCAGGGCTATCTTGGCGAACTCCATAGGCTGCACGTTGACTGGCCCGAGGCGTATCCAGCGATGTGCACCGTTGATCTCAGGGGTAAGCGGCGAGAGGGTCAGCAGCAGAAGAAAGAGTGCGAGGAAAAGCATCACGTAGTGCATGCGATAAAGCAGCTGCCGTGACACAAGGGCTGCTGAAGTCATTGCCAGGCCGCCTGCTCCGGCGAAGATGAGCTGGCGCATAAAGAAAAAGTACTTGTTGCCGTGATCAGCACTCGCCTTGATGCCGCTCGAGGAAAGCACCATGATAAGGCCCATGCCAAGGATCATGATCATGAGCACAAAGAGGATCCAGTCAATGCTCTGCGGCTCCCGGACCTTTGCGTGTTCGTCTCTGACCTTCTCGCCGTCTCCTTCTGCAGCTGCCTGCACGGATTCGGCCACAGCGGTCTCAGACTGAACCTTTTCCCTGGCAGGAGGTGCGGGCTGGATGAAGACATTACCTTCCGGCTCCTCTTCGGGAGCCTGTCCGGTCTGCTGCGACGGCGTGCTGCTTCGTTTCCAAAATCTCATCGACAACTCCCGGCGTGCCGCTTCCCCCGGGAATCCGGGAAGGACGGGAACACGCCCCAACCATTGGAAAAGCCTTGTCCGGCACCAGGCATCACCATGGAAGCCGGCAAAGAACAGGGGCCGAAAGCCCCTGACACACAGCTAAAAGCCTGCCACGATCTCCTTGAAATCTCTGCCGCGCCAGGCCATGCCCTTGTACAAATCGAAACTGGACGTAGCCGGCGAGAGCAGGACTGCCTCGCCTGCCCTGGCTTCGGCGTGCAGCCATTCCACAGCTGGCCGCAGGGTCGGAAACCAGCGCAGCGGCACTGTATCCTGCCACGCTTTGGAAAAGACTTCCTCTGACTCCCCGAATCCTGCCACGAGCCGCACCCGCTCCTTGACAAGTTCCCTGAGCTCCTCAAGAGCTCCGCCCTTCCAGCGGCCGCCGCATAAAAGCAGCACAGGCCGGTCCATGGCCCTGAGGGCCATTTCCAGCGAGGCCACGGTAGTGCACTTGGAATCATTGATATAGAGCACGCCGTCCTTTTCGGCCACGCGCTCAAGACGGTGCGGCAGAGGCTCGAAAGCGGCCACAGCTGCTGCTGCCTGAGCCTGGCTTACGCCAAGGGAAGATACTGCCTGCCAGGCAGTTTCAGCATTGAGGGCATTGTGGGGCCCGAACAGCCTGACAGCCGGAAAGCGTCCACACGCTCTGGGCGTGACAACACGCGCCCTAAAGCCATGCGCGTGATACCAGTCCAGCCATTCCTCAGCAATCAGAGCCAGGTCGTTTTCGTCCTGGCAGGAAAAAAGCCGCATCTTGGCGTTCACGTACTCGTCCATATCGCGATGGTAGTCCAGGTGATTGGGCGAAATATTCATGAGCACGGCCACGTGCGGATGCAGACGCAGACAGGTCTGCAGCTGGAAGCTGGACACTTCCAGCACCAGTACCTCAGCCCTGTCGCCAGCAAGCACATATTCGCACAGCGGCGTGCCCACATTGCCGCCAAGAAAAACCTTTTTACCTGCCTGACGGAGCATGGCCGCCATGAGCGACACCGTAGTGGTCTTGCCGCTGGTACCGGTGACGGCAATGATCTTCTCGTCTGTCAGACAGCCAAGAGCGAGCTCTATCTCGCCCATAATGCGCGGCCCGTGTACGGATTCCAGCGGGAATTCCGGTGCCTGCCCCATGGCCTTGAGAATGCATGCCAGGGGCACGCCGGGACTCAGCACCACGCAGGCCGCAGCAGCGAACTGTTCCGGTCCGTGCGGTCCGGTCAGCAGGCGGATGCCATGCTGGGCGCATTCCTGCCGGAGCTGCGCATCCACGCTTGAGGGATTGACCTCAAGCAGAGTAACTGCGCAGCCCCGGCCAGTCAGCAGGCGGCAGGCCGCCCTGCCCGATCGTCCCGATCCCACAACCACGACCCGATCGCCTGTGCCCGGGAGTAAGACGCGGTTGCTGGGCGTCCCGTCCTGGTCGGGGACGGATGGAAACGGAACGAAGGGACTGATGGGCATAACAGATGACATGAAACAATCCTCGTCAAAAGCACAGTGGCACAGACTCCGCAGCGGATTTCCGGCTCAGCGCAGCTTGATGGTGGACAGGGCCACGAGTCCCAGAATGAAAGAGGTTATCCAGAAACGGATGATGATCTTGGATTCCGGTATGCCCTTAAGCTCGAAGTGATGGTGCAGGGGCGCCATGCGGAAGAAACGCTTGCCTCCTGTCCAGCGAAAATAGCCTACCTGAACGATGACGGACAGGGTCTCAATGACAAAGAGGCCGCCCACAACGGCCAGCAGCAGCTCCTGACGGCAGAGGAGCGCCAGGAATCCCAGTGTGCCGCCCAGGCTCAGCGAGCCCACATCGCCCATGAAGATCTGTGCCGGATAGGCATTGAACCACAAAAAGCCCAGGCTCGCGCCCACCAGAGCAGAACAGAAGATGGTCACCTCGCCCACGCCCGGAATGTACGGCAGATAGAGATAGGTGGTGAGACGGCTGTTTCCGGTGATATAGATAAAGACAGCAAAGACCATGCCAGCCACCACGGCAGGGCCTGTGGCCAGACCATCAAGGCCGTCGGTCAGGTTGACGGCATTGGCCGAGGCCACCATGAGCAGCATGCCGAAGGGCAGGTAGAGCAGTCCCAGATTGATGGTCACGTTCTTGGCCATGGGAATGGTGAGCTCAGTCGTGTAACTGGGGTCCGCCCACAAAAACGCCATGGCCACCACAGAGACAAGTAAAAGACCGGCCATCTTGGCCCTGGGCGAGATGCCTTTGTTCTCCTGATGACGCAGCTTGGTGAGATCGTCCCAAAAGCCCACCAGGCCAAAGCCCGTAAAGACCAGAAACACCTCCCAGACGTACTTGTTCGACAGATCCGCCCAGAGCAGGAGCGAAATGAGAAGACTGAGGAAGATGAGCACGCCCCCCATGGTGGGCGTGCCAGACTTGGAGGCGTGAATCTTGACGTCGTCCAGGATATACTGTCCGCACTTGATTCGATGCAGAAAGCTGATGACACGCGGCCCGATGAGCACGGTGATAAGCATGGCCGTCACAAGGGCGCCCATGGAACGAAAGGTGATGTAGCGGAAGACGTTGAAAATGACGTAGTCACCCGCAAGAGGCACCAGAAAATTATAAAACATCAGCGGCCCTCCCGGGCGAACGTTTTCTCCAGAATGCTGACCACGCTTTCCAGATGGTTGGCACGCGAACCCTTGCAAAGAACCGTGATATCGGGCGGCGGGTTCAAGCCACGCAACACCTTCTCGAATTCCGCATCCGAGGAAAAGGTACAGAAAGGAATGCCCGGGGATAAGCCGGCGCGCACGCTGTCAGCATGTCCCCCCTTCCAGAGAACGAAGAGGGGCTTGAGCCCGCTCACCTCTGCGCCCAGACGTCTGTGCGCAGGCTCCGACGCTTCGCCGAGCTCGCCCATCTCCCCCAGCACCACGGCAAAGGCCGATTCCCTGGCGCCGGCCTCAGCCCGGGCCAGAGCGAGCATGCGCGACATGGACAGGGGATTGGCGTTATAGCTGTCGTCAATGACAAGCGCCCTGCCCGCAAACAGGCGACGGTAGCGGCTGCCAGGCACTCCGGCGGCTGCAAGACCGGCTCTGACATGGGAAAAATCAACGCCAAGCAGCGCGCAGACAAGGCAGACACAGGCCAGATTCTCGGCTCCGGCCCGCCCTCCCAGCGGACATGACATGTGCTCCTCATGTCTGCGGCCATCCAGAGTGACGGTCACGGCAAATGTCCCATCCCCTTCCTCACGGACACAGCAGCAGGGCTGACCAGCCGGCAGTGCGGCCGTGGCGCCGCCGGCAGAAAAAAACAGGGTGTCAGGCCTGCTGTCCAGGGCCAGGCGGACAAGATCCGGATAATCGGCGCTGGCCACACAGATGCCCCCAGGCTTGACGCTCCCGAAAAGACGCGTCTTGTGAAAGGCTGTGCTCCTGTGACCAAGGCCTTCTGTGTGGCCTTCGCCTGCATTGAGCACTACGGCGATGTCCGGCGCGAGGATGGCGCCAAGTTCCTCCATGTCGCCAGCCCGGCTTATGCCGCATTCAAAAACCCAGAAGTTCTCCTGCCCCCCCGCAGCGAGCAGGCAAAGGGGCAGTCCCAGCTGATTGTTGTAATTACCCTTTGTCCCTGCCACTGTGCCGGCCGCGGCAAGAGAAGCCATGAGCCACTCTCTGGTCGTAGTCTTTCCGGCAGTGCCGGTAAGCCCTGTCACCACGCCCTTGAAGGCGTCGCGTGCGGCACGGGCCACACGGCCGAGAGCCTTGACAGTGTCCGACACCATAAGCACGGGCACGCTGGGAAAGGCTGCACCAAGTCCGGCCGGCTCGTGACTGGCCAGCACGGCTGCTGCACCCGCTGAGCAGGCACTGACCGCGAAATCGTGTCCGTCCACGCGTTCACCAGGCACGCATACAAACAGAGCTCCGGGACGCACCTCGCGGCTGTCAGACACCACGGAAGTGACGTGGATTTGTTCCGCCCCTGGCACGGGGTCAATATTCAGCGCCCGGCAGATTGTTGTGAGAGCCATTTCCATGAGCTGTTTCGCCGCCTCTTCATGCGCCCAGAAGATCCCGGACCGTTTCCTGATCGCTGTAGTGGCGCTTCACGCCTTTGACGATCTGATAATCCTCATGCCCCTTGCCGGCGATGAGCAGACAGTCGTCCGGGCCGAGCAGGGCCAGGGCCTTTTTCGTAGCCTCACGTCTGTCAGGCTCTACCACCGTCTCCTTTGCTTCAGTCAGGCCGGGCAGGACATCAGCTATGATGGCC
>CAZJPT010000087.1:0-7446 GCA_964547835.1 uncultured Desulfovibrio sp. | reverse complement strand
GCCAAAGCCACCAACGCCAAGGGTGAGGATTACTGCGTGACCAAGAAGGACATGCTGATTCCTTACCAGAAGCGCGGCTACGCAACCGGCAAGGTTGTTCCCACCTGTCTGCGCAACCACATGATGCTGAACGAGATGCGCAATGGCCAGGGCCCCATCTATATGGATACCAAGACCGCCCTGCTGAACACCTTTGCCACTCTCAATGAGGAAGAGCAGAAGGACCTCGAATCCGAGGCCTGGGAAGACTTCCTCGACATGTGCGTGGGCCAGGCCAACCTGTGGGCCGCCACCAACACCGCTCCTGAAAACCGCGGTTCGGAAATCATGCCCACCGAGCCCTATCTGCTCGGCTCGCATTCCGGCTGCTGCGGCATCTGGACCTCCGGTCCGGATGAGGACTGGGTCCCCGAGGACTACAAGATTCGCTCCAGCAACGGCAAGGTCTACAACCGCATGACCACCGTAGACGGCCTGTTCACATGTGCTGACGGCGTAGGCGCCTCCGGCCACAAGTTCTCCTCCGGCTCGCACGCCGAGGGTCGTATCGCTGCCAAGGCTGCCATCCGCTACATCCGCGATCATAAGGACTTCAAGCCCGAGCTGGCCGCCGACAACGAAAGCCTGAAGAAGGAAATCTACGCTCCTTACTACACCTACATTGAGAACAAGGATGTCTCCACGGATCCCGTGGTCAATCCGAAGTACATCAGCCCCCGTAACTTCATGATGCGCCTCATCAAGTGCACCGACGAATACGGCGGTGGCGTTTCAACCTACTACATGACTTCCAAGGCTCTTCTCGACACCGGCTTCAACCTGCTGGGCATGCTCGAGGAAGACAGCGCCAAGCTGGCCGCCCGCGACCTGCATGAGCTGCTTCGCTGCTGGGAGAATTTCCACCGCCTGTGGACCGTCCGTCTGCACATGCAGCACATCGCCTTCCGTGAAGAAACCCGTTATCCCGGTTTCTACTATCGCGCCGACCATCTTGGTCTCGACGACTCCAAGTGGAAGTGCTTCGTGAACAGCCGCTTTGATCCCGCCACCGGCGAGACCAAGGTGTTCAAGAGGCCTTACTGGCAGATTATCCCTGATTAATCCCATCTGACTATCCTTTCAGGGGGGAGAATCTCTGCTGTGGGGTTCTCCCCCCTTTAATGTCGAAACGAAACGTAGGAGGCCATGAAGGATGTCCAGCGCCATTCTCGTCGTCGGTGGCGGCTTTGCCGGTTTGACTGCCGCCATTGAAGCGGCGGAGCTGGGACACGACGTCTATATCGTCGAAAAAACGCCGTTCCTGGGCGGACGCGTTGCCCAGCTCAACAAATACTTCCCAAAACTCTGTCCCCCCTCCTGCGGTTTGGAAATACAATTCCAGCGCATCAGGAACAATCCCCGCATTAAATTTTTCACCATGGCCGAAGTGACGGCCCTCAGCGGGGAAAAGGGAAACTATAAAGCCGAGATCACGATACAGCCACGCCATACGGCACCGCATAACGTAGATTTGGGCTTTTTTGCGTCCAGTCTGTCTGGCAAGACGACGAATGAATTTGAATTTGGGCTCGTAAAGCGCAAGCCACTGTACAAGTCCACTCCTTTTGCATTCCCTTCCCGCTATGTCCTGGATGTGAAGGCGTTGAGCTCAGAGGACAGAGCCAGGGTGGCTACCAATAAATTTCTCGACCTGGACGAACAGCCCAGGAAGGTGACGCTTGAGGTTGGCGCCATAGTAGTCGCTACAGGATGGCAGCCCTACGACGTGCACAGGTTGATCAATCTTGGCGCCGGTACTGTAAAGAACTGTGTCACCAACATGCAGTTTGAGCGTATTGCCTCCCCCTTTGGTCCCACTGGCGGCAGCATTGTCCGTCCCTCGGACGGCAAACCGCCCAAGCGCGTTGCCTTTGTCCAGTGCGCCGGATCTCGTGACGCCAACCACCTCAATTACTGCTCCTATATCTGCTGTATGGCCAGCATCAAGCAGTGCCAGTATGTTATTCAGGCGCTTCCGGATGCTTTCTGCGATGTCTTCTACATTGATTTGCGCACGCCGGGCCGCTACGTGAAGGTTCTCGACAAGTGCCAGTCCAGCCCCAATGTGCGTTTTATCAAGGGCAAGGTCGCTGATGTGAAGCAGATTGAAGGGGATTGCGTCCGTGTTCAGGTGGAAGACGCCGTGCGCGGCGAAAAGATGACCCTGGATTATGATATGGTCGTGCTCGCCACTGGCATGCGGCCCTCACTGGCCACGCAGAAAAGCGTGCTGCCCATTCCTCTCGACGAGGAAGGCTTTATCGCCGGAGGTGAGGAAAAGGGCATTTTTGCGGCCGGCTGCGCCGTCATGCCTCTCGACGTGACGCGCACCGCACAGTCCGGTACTGCCGCAGCTCTTAAGGCGGTCCAGGTTGTCGAAGGGAGGTAGCCGGCATGGCCAGTAAAATTGGTGTTTACTTTGATGCCGTCAATATCGGCGGTGGCCTTGATATCGATGTTCTTGCCGCGGGGGTGAAGGCCAAATGGGGCAAAGCCTGTCCAGTGATCAGAACCTGGCCTGTGCTTGCCGAGCATGCTGCTGACATCCAGGCTGACATCGAGGCCGAAGGTTTGGACGGAGTTCTTATTGTCGGCCCGTCTCCACGCGTTGATGCCGATGTATACCGTTTTCCGGTGCTGACCGAGCGCGTCAGCCTGCGCACACATGCTGTGCTCTCCTATGAGGAACCCGATGGCAGTCATCCGGCTCCGGATGCGCAGGCCACTCCTCTGCTCGCGCAGATAGCCACCGACTACATCAATATGGGCGTGGTCAAGCTGCAGAAGGGCAGCCTGCCTGATTCCGCGGCCATCGAGAACGGCGTGCGACGCATTCTCGTGGTAGGCGGCGGATTCACCGGCCTTACCGCGGCCAGCGAGGCCGCAGCCAGCGGCTACGAGGTAGTGCTGGTGGAAAAGGCGGATCGCCTTGGCGGCGCTGTCTTCAACATCCCCAACGGCTCTCCGCTGCACAGTCCCTGGGAGGACAAGGAAGCCATTTGTGTCCAGGACCGCATTGACGCTGTTCGCAACAATCCGAAAATCACCATTCACATGTCCTCAACCGTGGCCAGGCTGGCTGGACAGCCCGGAGAATACACGGTGGATATCAATACGCCGTCAGGCGTGATAACCACGCAGGCAGGTGCCGCCGTAGTGGCTGCCGGATGGACCCCTCTGAACCCTTCCTGTCTGGAGAGCATGGGGCTTGGCGTCTACCCCAGGGTCATCACTTCGGCAGAGTTTGGCAGGCGCTTCCTGGCCGGACAGATTACGGAAAGACGTATTGCCTTTGTGCTGGACACCACTATAGCCGAGACGATCATGCGCAAGAAGGAGGCCGAGGAGAAAGCCGCTCGCGAGGCCGCCCTTGCTGCTGAAGCTGATGCACAGGCCCCGGCGGATGGCGAGACAGAGGAGCCCGGCTTTGTCAAGGAGAACCTGGAGAGCATCAATCATTTGCGCTACTCCAATGCCGTCAATGCTGTAGGCATGCTGCAGCTGGCCAATTCTGTCTGCGAGAGCACCAACGACGCGAGCCAGTGCTACGTGCTGTACAAGGACATGGTTGTTCCTGGTATTCTGGAGCGTTTTTACAAAAAGATGCAGGATCGCCTGGGACTCATGATGACAAAGGCCGACGTAACTGCCATCAGGGAAGTTGGCGATCACATGGTGGTCACTTGTGAAAACACCCTGCTTGGCATGGATTTCGACCTGGACTGTGATCTGGTGGTCCTTCCCACGGGTCTGGTTCCCGTCTCTGCAAAGGAAGCCATTATGCAGTTCGAGTATCGTCAGGGGCCCGAATTCCCGGAACTGGAACTCTTTGACGGCTTCCTTGACTCCAACTATATCTGCTTCCCTTACGAGACCAGGCGCACCGGCGTGTACGCTGCTGGCTGCGTACGGCAGCCCATGACTCTGGACGGCTGCCTGCTTGACGCCCGTGGCGCTGTGCTCAAAGCCATTCAGGCCATTGAATCGGCTGAACACGGCGTAGCCGTGCACCCGCGTTCTGGTGATGGCACGTATCCGGTATTTAATTTCGTGCGCTGCACGCAGTGCAAACGCTGCACTGAGGAATGTCCGTTTGGCGCCCTGGACGACGACGAAAAGGGAACTCCCAAACCCAATCCGGGCCGCTGCCGCCGCTGCGGCACGTGCTTCGGCGCCTGCCCCGAACGCGTCATTTCCTTCGCGAACTACAATATCGATCAGATTGGCTCAATGATTCGCGAAGTCAACGTGCCCAAGGACTTCAAGACCGGCGGACCGCGCATCCTTATCCTGGCGTGCGAGAATGACGCCTACCCGGCTCTGGACATGGCCGCCATGCAGGGACACACATGGTCTCCCTACGTGCGCATCATCCCCGTACGCTGCCTGGGGTCCATCAACGCCATCTGGATCTCCGACGCCATGTCCAAGGGCTATGACGGTGTCATGCTCCTGGGCTGCAAATACGGCGACGACTATCAGTGCCATTTTATCAAGGGCTCTGAATTGTGCGCTCGCCGCAAGGTCAATATCGCCGAGACTCTCAACCGCCTCGGTGTCGAGCCTGAGCGCGTGGAGCTGTTCGAGCTGGCCATTGACGAAGCCAATCGTGTGACAGAAATAATTGACGGCTTTGTCAAGTCCATAGAAGAGATGGGACCCAACCCGTTCAAGGCCATGTAGGAGGAAGGCAGAATGGCAAAAGTTACCCTTACGCCAGACTCTGGTTTTACCAGAGAACTTATGGATGCGGGCGGGGATTCTCTGAAAAAATGCTATCAGTGCGCTACGTGCAGTGTTGCCTGCCCCATGGCTCCTGTGAACAATCCCTATCCCCGTAAGGAGATGGTCTGGGCCTCATGGGGACAAAAAGACAAACTGATGGGTGATCCCGATCTCTGGCTGTGCCACAACTGCGGCAACTGTGCCGAGCTCTGTCCCCGTGGTGCCAGACCGGCTGACGTCATGGGTGCGGCCCGCAACCTGGTTTACAAGCGGCTTGTCGCCCCGACGAAAATTGGGGAATGGATGAGCTGTCCTAAGGGACTGCCCTGGCTGTTCCTCATTCCGGCCGTATTGTGGATGGTGATCTGGGCAATTCGCGCATCCATTGTGGGCTCGTGGTTTCCCAGGGTAGACGGACGCATCGTTTTCGGCACCATTTTTTATGGCGACTACACCATCGATCCCATTTTTATGCTGACCTTCTTCACAGCGCTCTTCATCCTTGTTCGTGGCTGCATGAAACTGTGGAAGGAGTTTGACAAACAGGGTGGCAAAATACTTGTGCTTGGCGAGAAAAAGCCATGGTATGTGCATCTTGCCCGGCTGCTCTGGGATGAGGTGGGCAGTCACAAAAAATTCGATGAATGTGAAACAGGACCCTATACTGGCCAGCCCGAGCATTCCCGCAAGACAGGCCATATCTGCATGATAGCGGGCTTTGTCTGTCTGGCCGTGGTCACAGCTGTGGTGGCCCTGTGCCACTGGGGTGGCAAGCTCTTCCCTGTCATTGCCATACATACCCCCATGCCAATGCTCTTTCCCGTCAAAATCCTCGCCAACATCGGCGCTGTCGTTCTGATTATCGGCCTCGTCGTGCTCACTCTTCGTCGCAGGCGTCAGGATCCCAGATTCTTCAAGTCCAGCTACCAGGACTGGTATCTGCTCGGGATTATCTGGGTTATTGCCATCACCGGCATGTTCTCCCAGATCTTCCGTCTTGCCGACGCCGTGCATTGCGCCTTCATCGTGTACTATCTGCACCTGGTCTTCGTCTGGATGCTCTTTGCTTACCTTCCCTGGTCCAAGCTCGGACATCTTGCCTACCGCACCACGGCGCTGCTCTACACGCGCATGTACGGACGCGGGTAATAACAACGACGTAACTCTCGAGCACATTCGAGGAGGAACTTGAAATGTCTGATTCTGAACGCAAACTCTTCCCGATCGAGACTGTCATAGCCCTGGTTAACGGCAAGCAGGATGTCGATCTCAAGCCCCTGGCCGGTTATATTGTCGGCCGCTCCCTGCCGTGTGACACCATGGTCAGCGCTGTAGCTCCTTTTGCCGCCGCATGGCTCGTGCGTCTGTATCCCGCAATGGCCGAAATCCTCTGGAATGAAAAGGACGGTTCCTGGCCTGTCTTCGTAGACCGCTGTTCTTACATCCTTGGCAACAGAGTGTCCCTGCCTCCCATGGGCGGCAACCTCAAGGCCGCCTGTGCAGCAGTGCTTGATGCCATGGTCGCCAATGCCGATGAAGTTAAGGCTCTGAAGAAGGAAATAGAAAGTCTTTCCGCAGAGGTAGCAGCACTCAAGCCTCTGGAGGGCAAACTCAAGGAGGCCCAGACCCGAGCTGACAAGCTTGACGATCAGCTTAAGGCCGCCAAAAAGGATATGAGCGCGCTCCGCCGTCAGACTATCGCGTTCGAGGGCAAGATTGCCGTCAACGAACAGGATCTGCAGGAACTCATCAAGTCCGCAATCAAAGCCAACCTGAAGACCATCAAGCTGGCAGCTCCGGCAGCTGCAGCCGCAGGTGCTGCTGTAGCCGGCGCCGCTCCCGCTGCCGCGGCCGCAGGCGACGAGTTCGGCTTCGGACCGAACGCAGGAGACGAATTTGGCCTTGGTCCCAGCATAGGCGGTGGATTCGGTTTTGACGACATGTCCGCTGAGGGAAGCGCTCCCGAGCCCTCGGGAGACGAGTTCGGCCTGGGCCCCTCAACCGGTCAGGACGAGTTCGGCCTCTAGGCTGAAGTCGGGTGTCGTGCCAACGGGACAGACGTCACCCGGTGTTCTTGCGGAAAAGAAAGTATATGACGCTCGACGCGTGAGGTTGATATGGCTAATTTGAAGGAAGAAGTTGCGGCCCTGCGTAAAATTGCCGCTGACCAGGCCGCCAAGATAGAAGCACTTCAGCCCCTGGAGGGCATACTCTCTGCCGCTCTCAAAACCATCGATGAACTGAACGCTACCATCGCCGATCAGAAGAAGGAACTGGGGGCGTTACGCGGTCAGGTCAATCAGTTCAAGGGCAAGCTGCCTGTTGACGAAGAAGAGCTGAAGGAAGTTATCAAGTCGACTATTGACGAGGCATTCAAGGACGTAAAGATTGCCATGCCGGCTGCCGGCGCCGCCACAGCAGCAGGAGCTGCTGAAGAAGCCATGGCTGAAGAGCCTGCAGCCGAAGAAGAAGCGGCCGCGCCTGCGGACGAATTCGGCCTTGGCCCGTCCACCGCTGCAGACGAGTTCGGTTTCTGATAGCGCGTTGCAGAGTATAAGCACGAGGGCGGCTTTCCGTTTTCTGAACGGTGAGCCGCCCTGTTTCTTTCACGCGCACGGTATGCTGTACCTAAATTTTCGCCAAACGGGAACGCCGGTCACTCAAAAGCGTCGTCCGAGGGGG
>CAZJPT010000086.1:0-7461 GCA_964547835.1 uncultured Desulfovibrio sp. | reverse complement strand
TTTCACCCATTAGAACGTGCCCATGCCGGGCGCACACGAGTGCGCCGCGGCCAGTATGTGGGCCGCGTTGGCTGCACTGGATACACGACGGGCGCTCATCTGCATATCACTGTACGCGACGCGTCTGGCAGGTATATCGATCCCAGCGGAGAATTCAAGGGCTTGTGGGAGCTTTTTGATCCGCCGCCCGAAGAACTGGCTGCCGGTCCCATTGACCCCATGGCCTGCCCCATGAAGGAGCGGGTGAAGGGGAGCCCAAACAAGCGCCATATCGGCTCGCAGCAATATCTGCGCATGCGCGAGGCGCTGTCCGGAGTCGAGAAGTACAAGGTTATGGATGGCCTTGACTGAGCCATGGGATCACAGATCCACCAGCTCCACGTCGCTTGCGGCCAGCGGGCACCCCAGGAAATTGCCGCCTGTGGCTGCGAAGCGGGAAACGTTGTCAGTGGCCATAAGGTGCAGACTGCCATGCCCGCCGGCTGCCCCGGCCAGGCCTTGATCGGCAAGCACTCTGACCACGTCCTCGGCTGTCGTGCTGGCTGAGTCAACAATGGCCACGTCCTGGCCGACAACTCTGGCTATGGCGTCTCTGAGCAGGGGAAAGTGCGTACAGCCAAGCAGCACTGTATCCGGCTTCTCGTGCTCCCCGAGGATGCCGCCCAGGTAGCGGCGAATGATGCCTTCGACCACGTCCCCGTCAAACCAGCCTTCCTCGGCCAGGGAAACAAAGAGCGTGCAGGCCTGACTGAACACTGTAGCGTCCGGTCTGAGACCATGTATGGCTTCTTCATAGGCGCCGCCGCGCACTGTGGCCTCAGTGGCCAGCACGGCTATGCGCCCTGAACGCGAAGCGCGGACTGCGGCCCTGGCACCTGGTTCAATGACACCGAGCACGGGAATGCCGGGAAAGGCCGCACGCAGGATCGGCAGGGCCACGCTGCTGGCCGTGTTGCAGGCAACCACCAGCATTTTCACTGGTGCCACGCTCACGATGCGGTGAGCGGCCTTCAGGGTGTAGCCTGCGATGGTGTCTCTGCCCTTGGTACCGTAAGGCAGACGGGCCGTGTCACCTAGAAAGTAATATTCCTCGCCCGGGAGAAGACGCATAAGCTCCCTGAGGACGGTCAGCCCCCCGACGCCGGAATCAAAAATACCAATTGGGCGGCAGTCTCCGCCTGCCGTGCTGCTGGACAAGAAACACGCTCCTGATAGGTGTGGCCGGAAGGCATATCCTCCCGTTCTGGAGCGCATTCTTACCGCAAAGAAAGCGGCCTGACAACAAGCTCTGCTTTGCAAATGCGCTCCTGGCCTTCCCCTGTGTCAGCCGTCATCCCGTTTTTTGCCTTTCACTGCTTTGTGTGCTAACTGCTCTGTTCCAGACATTATTGACCGCAAACGCGCTTCTACCTTCCCCCGTGCGGCTTGCTCCTGTCATCTCCCTTCCCTTCCCCTGCAGGATAACATTCATGCTAGCGATACTCGATTACAAGGCAGGCAACCAGACCAGCGTTCTGCGCGCTCTCCAGCATCTGGATATTCCCGCACGCATCACTTCGGACCCGACCGAGATTTCAAGAGCCTGGGGCGTTATCTTTCCCGGCGTGGGATCGGCAGGCCAGGCCATGAGCGTGCTGCAGACGCAGGGACTCGACGTCTGTCTCGCACAGGCCGTCACACGTTCTCAGCCCGTGCTTGGCATATGCCTCGGCTGTCAGATTCTGCTCGAGTCCAGTGAGGAAGGGCCTGTCAAGACGCTTGGCCTGGTTCCTGGCGATTGCAGAAAGTTCCCTGATAACCTCTGCCAGGAGGACGGCAGCCGGGCGCCTGTTCCCCATATGGGATGGAACAGCGTCAGTCTTGTCAGAGAAAGCCGTCTTTTCCAGGGCGTTGATCCTTGTGCCCAGTTTTATTTCGTGCACAGCTACTATGTGGAACCGGCACCAGATATGGTTCTGGGACTCAGCAGCTACGGCGGCATGCAGTTTTGTTCTTTCTACGGACGTCCCGGTCTGTGGGCCACTCAATTCCACCCCGAAAAGAGCGGGCCGGCCGGCCTTGCCATCCTTATGAACTTTTACGCATACTGCAGGGAGAACGCCCATGCTCTCTAAACGTGTCATTCCCTGCCTCGACGTACGCGATGGCAGGCTCACCAAGGGAATCAAATTCGCCGGCAACATCGACATTGGCGACCCCGTGGAAAGCGCCCGCAAATATTATGAGGAAGGTGCCGACGAAATTGTCTTCTATGACATCACAGCCTCACACGAAGCGCGCGGCATCTTTCTCGACGTTGTGGAAAAGGTCGCCGCCAGCATTTTCATTCCCTTTTCGGTAGGCGGCGGCATCAGCTCCGTGCGTGACATGCGCGACGTGCTGCTGGCAGGTGCCGAAAAAATTTCCATCAATTCTGCTGCTGTAAAGAATCCTGACCTCATCACTACCGGTGCAGAGGCCTTCGGCAGCCAGGCGATAGTTGTGGGCATGGACGTGCTGCGCGTGCCAGTCAGCAGCGAAGTGCCCTCAGGCTACGAAATTGTCATTCACGGTGGCCGAAAACGCATGGGCCTGGACGCTCTGGAGTGGGCGCGTACCTGCGAACGCCTTGGCGCAGGCGAGCTGTGCGTCAACTCCATTGATGCGGACGGCACCCAGGACGGCTATGAGCTGACTCTGACCAGAGCCATTGTCGAAGCCGTGCATATCCCGGTTATCGCTTCTGGTGGTGCAGGCAAGCCGGAACACATGGTGGACGCTGTGACAAGGGGCGGAGCCTCGGCAGCCCTCATAGCCTCCATAGTGCATTACGGTGAATACAGCATCCGCCAGTGCAAGGAATGCATGGCACGTCACGGCGTCCCCGTGCGCCTTGTATAGAAGCGCGGTATACATGCCGGGTCAGAGAAAATATATGGACGCACGCTTGAAAAACATCCTGGAAGGACTGCCACCTGTGGCCGTTGCCTTTTCCGGCGGACTGGACAGCCGTTTTCTGCTGGCCAGCTGCCTTGAGGCAGGCCATGACGTCATGGCCGTGCATGTCACCGGACCTCACATTCCCGCGACCGAGACTGCGGGAGCCCGTGACTTTGCGGCCACCATGGGCATCCGTCTTATCGAGGTGACTGTTGATCCGCTGTCTGTCCCAGAGGTGGCGCGCACTGACAGGATGCGCTGCTATCACTGCAAGAAGGTGCTCATGGGCGCCATCAAACGTGTTCTCAAGGATGCCGGTGAAAGTCATCGCCTGCTCTGCGACGGCAGCAATTTCGACGATCAGGACAAGTACAGACCGGGCATCCGCGCCCTGCGCGAAGAGAACGTCTTCTCTCCGCTGGCGCAAAGCGGGCTCGTCAAAAAAGAGATCATCAGACAGGCTGCGGCCATGGGCTTCCCTCTGCCTGCCGAACGCGCCAGACCCTGTCTGCTTACCCGCTATGACTACGGGCTGATGGTCAGTCTCGAGGAGCTGCGTCGTCTTGAACAGGCCGAGGCCGCCATCATGACTTTTGCCGGTGACGCAAGTGCCTGCCCACTGGTCGACTTCCGCCTGCGACTTACGCCTGCGCCCATGCTGCAGGCTCTCGAATGGCGCGAGGAGTGGCTCCCCACCATCACGGCAATCATGGAACAGCACGGCTTTACACCCTTCACAGTTGTGCGCACCCAAACCATCAGCGGCTGGTTTGACAGAAAGGACGCAGTGCAGCGCATGTAGCAGAGACGACGCCGGTGCATGCCTTTTTCAGCATTTGCCGGGATCGGATCTTGCCAAAGCGGCAAAAAGTATTTTAATGGATGCGGATTGACAGGCGGATGCGGCATAGATCCTCCCTCTGTCAAGCAAGATTTATTGATACGAAACGCGCTTGTCGTTTCCGAAGGAGTGCCACATGGCCCACAAGAAGGTCGAACGTAGAAAGGAACTTGACCGCCGCCGTCATCGTCGTGCCGAGCGCCTCAAGCAGCGCATACACGAAGCCAGAAACAACAAGGCCTAGTCTCCGGCAGACTCCCTTTCACAACAGCCTTTTGCCGTATTTCACAAGTCTGCCGTCCCTGTGGACGGCAGACTTCTTCTCTAAAAACGCCCGAGGAATAATGCCGGCTGCCGGCCGCATTCTTCGCAGCGTCCTATTTTGCTTCCTCAAAAAGGCCAGCTGTCATGCCCATATACGAATATCTCTGCCCCAAATGTCAAAAAATCTTTGAGGAATGGTCCCATATCACGGAAAACCATCCGAATGAAAACTGTCCGGAGTGCGGGACTCCCTCGCCACGCATCATGTCCACTACGTCTTTCGTCCTGGAAGGCGGCGGCTGGTACGTGACGGACTATGGGTACCGCAAGAACGTCAAGGACGAGCACACCACGCAGAACGCCTCCAGTCCGGAAAGCTCCAGCAAGGACGCAAGCGCCCCAGCTGCTGCCAGCAGCGCTTCCAAGGACAGCTCCGCAGCAAAGCCCGCCGCCTCAGAGGCTGCCCCTGTGGCCAGGCCAGCCCAATAGTCCAATCCCCAACCTCTTCCGGCGTCTGCGCCGGCCAAAGAGAATCTGCCATGATAGAACGCTACACCAGACCCGAAATGGGCAGTATCTGGTCCCTGGAAAACCGCTACAAAACCTGGCTCGACGTTGAAATCGCCATTTGCAGAGCCTGGGCCCAGGAAGGGAGAGTCCCTGCAGCCTCTCTGCAGAACATTGTCGACCGTGCGGCGATTGACGTTGATCGTATCCTCTGCATCGAGGAAACGACCCGTCATGATGTCATCGCCTTTCTCACTGCGCTCGAGGAAAAGATCGGTCCGGATGCCCGCTTCGTCCATCTGGGATGCACGTCCTCGGACATCGTGGACACGGCTGGCAGCCTGCTCATGGTACAGGCCGGAAAAATGATCCTGGCGGACATAGACATGGTCAAGGCCACGCTAAAAAAAATGGCCATATCGTACAAAGGCATGCTCTGCATGGGACGGTCTCATGGCGTGCATGCCGAGCCCGTCAGCTTCGGCCTCAAGATGGCCGGTTTTTACGCAGAATTTGCACGCGGCCGCAACCGTTTCGCTGCTGCCGTAGAGGACATCCGCACCGGTAAGATATCCGGCGCTGTGGGCACCTACACTGTCATTACTCCGGCAGTGGAGAAAGCCGCTCTCGACCTCCTGGGCCTCAAGGTTGACCCGCACTCCACCCAGATAGTGCAGCGCGACCGCTATGCCCACTATTTTACGTCCCTGGCCATTCTTGGCGGAAGTATCGAGCGTCTGTGCGTTGAGCTGCGCCATCTGCAGCGCACCGAAGTGCTGGAAGCAGAGGAAGGCTTTGCCAGGGGACAGAAGGGGTCCTCGGCCATGCCCCACAAGAAGAACCCCATTTCCGCCGAAAATCTGTCCGGACTCTCCAGGCTGCTGCGCAGCAACGCCATGGCTGCACTGGAAAACCAGGCTCTGTGGCACGAGCGCGACATCAGCCACTCCTCTGTCGAGCGTGTGATCATGCCTGACTCGACCATTCTGGCTGACTACGCCCTGCACCGCCTCAACAGACTGCTGACCAGTCTGGTCGTGCAACCTGAGAACATGCTGCGCAACATGGACCGCTCCTACGGGCTCTATTTCTCGCAGCGCGTGCTCACTGCCCTCATCGACGCCGGACATCCCCGCCAGGAGGCTTATGTTGCCGTGCAGAAGCTGGCCATGCAGTCCTGGCAAACGGGCACCTCCTTTCCCTCCCTGGTGCGTGCAGATGCAACCATGCGTCAGGTACTGAGTGAGGAGCTGATGGACGAACTCTTTGATCCGAAATTCTACCTGCGCTACGAGGACGCCATCTACAAACGTGTCTTCTGTTCTGAGTAGTCGCCCTGCATGTAAAGGATACAGGAGCTGTGCCCTTCCCGTTCTGCAGCGGATAACGGGCCAGAGAAACGCCATGCAAATTACACTTAAAAAACGTCTTGCCCGCCTTCTTGTGGAAAAATCCTACAAGGAGGGATCCTTTTTGCTCGCCTCCGGCAGGCGGAGTGACTATTACTTTGACTGCCGTGTAACCGCGCTTGATGCCGAGGGTGCCTGGCTCATAGGCAACCTCTTTTACGAAGTCATCGCCGAACTCCGTGAGCAGGGTATGGCTATCAAGGCAGTAGGCGGCATGACTATGGGCGCTGATCCGCTGGTCTCGGCCACAACCGTCATTTCCTGGGAAAAGGGCGCGCCTCTTGAGGGACTGCTTGTCCGCAAGGAAGCCAAGGGACACGGAACCAGTCAATTTGTAGAAGGTCTTGCCAACCTGAAACCCGGTGACCCTGTGGCCGTGCTTGAGGACGTGGTCACGACCGGTGGCTCCCTGCTCAAAGCCTGCCAGCGTATTGAACTCGCCGGCCTGCGCATCGTTGCGGTGTGCACCATCCTTGATCGTGAGGAGGGGGGCAGAGAACAGCTCGAGACCCATGGCTACAAGCTTCGTTCGCTGTTCACCCGCAAGGAACTGCTCGAGCACGCCAGGAGCTGACCGGCTGCCAGGCGAACGCTCCGGGTACTCTGAAAACACTGGAGGGGAAAGGCTACCCCCGTCTGTCACAGCATCTGACGATTTGTGCACTGATCCCGTGGTTTTCCGTGTGAGGGCACTTCCCGCAGTGGCTCAAGCTGACGCTGTTTGCTCCTCCTGCCTTCGCTGCTTCAGATTTACAAGGCCAGGCCTGCGGCGCGTCGCTGCGCTCTGCGGCCTTGTAAAGCCTCGCGCGCTCCGGCTGTGGAAGCTACAGCGTCCGCCTGAACCACTTGCCGGAAGAAAAATGCCGGGAGGAAGGTGTGGCATGTGTCCAGGGACTGCCATCATCACCGAGCGGGAGTTCATGCCCCCACCATGGGGTGGCGCTCTGGACAAGGTCGCCCTTGAATTGAGATCCTGGGTACCTGTTCGGTGAGCCTCAGGACCTCTCACGCTATACAGAACTCAAGCGCCAGGCCATCGATGCTCGTTGCAAATTGGAGATGGATCCAGCTACCCCTGAACGGACAGGAGCCTCTCAAAGACCGAGGGAGCCGCCAACATGTGAGCCTCAGCCCTCCTGATCCCCCCATAAAAAGTGTCAAACCCGTTTTTTCATTGTACCCTAAGGAATTGTCCGCAAATAACTTGGGAATTTTTCCAAATAGAGGTCGCATGATGAGCGTTCTGCATGGTTCGCGTTTGGCAAATTGTTTACGGACAGTGCCTAAGAGGACGTCTCAAAACGCACAAGACTGTACATAAAAGCACAGTGTTAAGATGGTGTATCCAGAGTTTTGAGATCTCCTCTTTATCTCATCCGCTTCTGCACCAGACTTTCCAGTTCGGCCAGTCTTCCGTGATCTGCCTCATTCAGATCACCAGCACGCTCTCTGAGCTGAGTCATTACCATTCAGATATAGACTAATGAGGATACTAAGAAAACTATTGAACAGAAGGAGTCA
>CAZJPT010000085.1:0-7496 GCA_964547835.1 uncultured Desulfovibrio sp. | reverse complement strand
TGCGGCCTCCCTGGCTGTTTCCTCTATGGCCTCAATGATGTCATCGAGCCCTGGAACGCTCGTTCCGCTCATGCCCATGGAGGAGATACGGTTGATGAGATCCGCACAGACCTTTGCTGCATCCAGGGAGCCAGAGGAAAAATCAAAGGCGCCGTCCGCGGCCTTTGCCTCCATGCGTGCCTGATGGACTGCGGCAGGCGTAACCTCATCCTCGCCCGTAGCTGCGCAGGCAGCATGAGCATCAGCTGCTGGAAGGAAGAAAAGAGCGCAAAAGAGCCAGATTAAGCACAGGACAAAGGCCCGCAGCGGACCTGTCCGCACAAAAAATCGCGTGATGTGATGGGACATGCACTTGTCCTGGCGCGTCTGGCGCGCCCGGTTTTGATGGGGTGTCGTCAGGCTGTGAATGTGCTCTGCCTGTTTTTGTCTGTGTCTGGTGCCATAGCCCGTCACAGACGGCAGGCTGGTCCGGACGGGGAGCGCAGGCTCGTTGAGGGCTTTATCCTCTGTCTGTGGTGTTGATGCCAGTCCATGGTGCAGACTGACGCGCGTTTTTTATGGCCAGTGTGGTTTCAGGGGCAAAAGAGTGTGTCCTTCTCTTTACACTCGCTCCGCTACTGTGTCAATATTTTTTTGGCATGCCATATTTTTTTATTGACAGAAGCTTCAGGCAGGCGTACAAAGTCGATGCTCAAGGTCGGGGAGAGGGCGAGGTCGCCCCGGGAGCAGGCTTTTTGTGACTGTTGTGTCCTGCGCTGAGGAGAACATGAGAAAGCAGAGCAGGGCGGTTATGTGTAACAGAGCGGAAAAGATGAGCGTTTTGCCTGTGGCTGGACGCGGAGGACCATGAAGGAAGTATCGATATGGCGGGGACGCAGTCTCCCCGCACGTCTGGCAGGTGTTGTCAGCCGCCTGGCCGGAATAGAACCTGGTATTGTTGTCTTCAGGAGACTGCGGACGTATACGCCCGCTGCCATTATCCGCAGGGCAAGGGAGCGCGCCCGCGCCAATCTGGACGCGCAGCATGAGCTGGAATGCGCGGATTTTTCCATTGTGCTTGAGCGCTGGGGCGTGCGGGAGGAGGATGTGCCGGCCTGTGTCGCAGGCCTGCGTCGCGCCGTCACATGCGGCTTCTGTCTGGCCGTATTTTCCCTGCTGGCCCTGGCGCTGTCCTTTGTCCTGGACACGACGCTTCTTGTGCGTGTCTTCAGTGTACCGGCCTGTCTCAGTGTGACCCTTGCAGGCCTTGTCATGGGGCTGGCTGCCCGCTGGCGCGCAGGGGTGCTGCAGAGCCGGCGCTTTACGCCCTTCACCAGCTGGCTGCGGGGACGCGCAGATTCCGGCCTCTGAAAAGACAGCTTCCCGGCTGCCTGGACCGGAGGAGGCGCTGATGCGCAAGGTTCTGCCCAACGTATTGCAGGTGGCTGTGTGCGCGCAGGGCAAAAGGTCAGGTGCGTCCAGCAGGCAGTGGCAGCAAAGGCCACAGGGCATGCTGGATGGTGTTTTTATCTGCTGTGCCCGGGGGTGCTTTTTGACAGTTTTCCCCCTGCGGCAGGTCAGCAGTGCGACAGGCATGCCTTGGATGCGGCTTGTGCCTGCCTGCTCCGGCAGGCAGGCTGCAGGCTGCAGGCTGAAGTCTTGTCAGGGAACAGGGGAGGGTCCCTGTGTCCTGAGCCTTCTTGAAAAGAATGCCCCGGCCCGGGACCATGCTCTGAGAAGGCGCTGCAGGGGCAGCTGACTCAAGCCTGCGGATCGTATTTGTGCAAAAGCCTGGCAGAGACGTGGAACATCAGAAGATAACCCGGGTCTGAAAAGCGGCGCGTCTTCTACGCCTGGATTGCCCCGCCGGGGCAGGAGTTACGCGATGGCGCTGAGCGTCTTCGATTCTCTTGGTGATCTGACAGATAACGATCTGTCCGTACAGGTTCTTAACGCGCTCCTGGGACAGGGCTGGGAAAACCTGGCCGCAGGAGGAGGGCAGGATACGGCTGCCCTTGGCAGCCTGCTCTTCGATCTCTTTGGCGTGCTCAACTGCCTCTGCGCCGTGGTGGTGGCCTGGCTTTTTATCCTCACTACCTTGTCAGCTGCACTGGGCGCAGCCCAGGACGGACGTGGCATTGGTGGCAGCCGCTATTCCAATGCCTGGATACCCCTCAGGTATTCCTTTGCCATGGGCGCAGTGACGCCCGTTTTTTCTGGTCTCAATGCCATGCAGATGCTCATGCTGGGCTGTGTGGGGCTGAGTGTGCAGTTTGCCGACGCCATGTGGGCCAGGGGGCTGGAAGATATGACAGGAACAGGTGTCGTGACTGCCAGAAGCGAGCCCGTCACCGCGGCCTCGGCCGGCCGCGTGCTGCCTGTACTCATCGAGCATCACGTGCTGCGGCGTTATTTTGCTGAGCAGGAGATGTGCACTTTTTTCACGTCTCCGGTCACGGACAGGGAGGGCTGGTCAGGCAACCGCTATATCATCAGATTCGAGCTGCCACGTCTGCTGTCCTGTCCCAATCTGCGCGGCGACGACGGTTACGGCATGACACTCAATCCGGCGCTGCACTTTGGCGACATGGGCGGGGCACGCGTCTCCACACCATCCAGGGAGGCCTCAGAGGCGCTGGCCAGCGCCCTGTCGTCCAGTGGCGCTCTCTACCAGGCAGTCGCAGATGGGGTGGACAAGGCTCTTGCCGCAAAAGACGGCGACGTCTACGAGGCAGTGGATGCAGGTGGGCTGGCAAGGCTCTATCAAAGCACCGTGTCTGCGGCGCTCAAGGAGGCGGCCAGCGCCTCGGCAGAAGCTCAGGATAAGGTTCTTGCGTCGTTTAAGGAAAAGGCTGCGGCGCAGGGGTGGTGGATGGCTGGATCTGTCTACTGGACCCTGGCCAGACTTGCCGCTGCGTCGGTGGAGGCAACGCAGGACAGGACTGAGGCCATTCCTGTCAACGTGAAGGCCCTGGACGGCTTCATGAATCCCGATTTCGAGCGTGCGCTGGCACTGTCCGCAGAGCTGGGGGCGCACGTCGCACTGCCTGCAAGCAGCGCTGCTTCCGGCAGCCCGCTGAGTGGCTCACTGCCGGCCGAGCAGGCAGACCTGGAGGATGAAGGAGGTTTTGCGTCTGCCCTGACCGGCTTTTTCTCTGGCGCTTCGCACGCCCTTTCTGAGTTCGCACTGGACGAAACTGCAGTTGCCGGGGGTGTCGTGCAGGCTGTGGCAGGTCACGACCTGGTTTTCAATGTAGTGCGTTCCGCACGTGTGCTCATGAATGTCTGCGAGAACGCAGTGGCTGCCTATGTGGCCCTGAAGCTGGTAGGCCGCGCCGCCAGCCTCATCCATCCCGTGGCCGCAGTCGTCGGCGGCGCAGCGGAGAGTGTGCTGGACACTGCTGGTCGCGTGGCTCTGGCGCTGGCTGCACCTGTGTGGGTTGTGTGCTGGTTCTATGCCTATATGCTGCCCATGCTGCCCTTTCTGGCCTGGGTGACTGCTGTCCTGGGATGGCTCGTGCTGCTGCTGGAGGCCCTGGCTGCCTGTCCTGTGTGGCTCATGGCCCACTGCATGCCAGAAGGCGACGGCTTTGCCGGCGCTTCGGCCAGGGCGGGCTATGCCCTTTTTCTGAGTGTTCTGCTGCGTCCCATCCTGCTCGTGCTCTCATTTTTTCTGTGCATGGTGATCATGGCCGTCTCCGGCGGCTTCATGGGTGCCTTGCTCTCGCCATTTTTCGAGACACAGGAAACGGTCTTCTCTGTATCGGGCTGGGGTGTGTCCGGCTGGGGCGTCACAGCCAGTGTGTCTGCAGTCATTCTTATTGGTATCGTGACCGGTGTGTTCACCTGGAAGCTCTTTACCCTCATCACGGTCATGCCTGATCGCGTCATCCGCTGGGCAGGACAGCTCCTGGCCCATCTCGGCGACTTTGGGGCAGAGCAAAACATGCACCATGGCCGTGCCTCAATGGATCAGGCGGCCTCACGTCTCGTGCCTGCGGTCACGGCAGGCTCTGCGGTAGCAACCCTTGCCAATATGGGGCGTGGTTCCGGGTTGTCGCACGGGGCGGCTGGCCGGCGGATCGCAGCCCTGAACAGGGATCTGGCCATGGGCAGCCGCGGGCGTGGCGCCTAGCCGGCGCGGGCCTGGCGCTGCAGAGAAAGGAAAGGCTTGTTGGCGAATAAGCCAACACACCACGACAAAAACGCCATCATGCAGCCTGTCCTGGATGACAGTGTTTTTTCTAGAACAACGTATCATATTGATATAAACTAACATATCTGTGGATAGCCGGCGTTTGTGAAAATTTCCTGAAAATTGTGGTTGACAATGCTGTGCCGAAATGAGTATCAGGTATTTGCTAATTCGCTAATACATTGCGTCGTGTTTCTTCGCAAAGGGAAATGACGCGATAACATATGCGGGAGGTGCGCATGACCGAACAAGAAAGCAGACGTGAAGGCGGTGGCATTGACAGGCTGAGGGATTTTTTCCGGGATCGCATTGGTCCCGGCAAGCGCTTCGCCACGGCCAGGGAGATGGCTGCCGAGCTTAATCTTGAGCCGAGCCGCGCCACCATACTCTACAAGTTTCTCAAGGGAGCGGAGCCCAGGGCAGGTGTCGTGCTGGACTGGCTGGAGAAGCTGGGCATTTCCGTAACCTATCCGGACGGTATCTGCGAGGGTGTGGAATACATCCCTGTGCTCAACGGGCGCACTGGTGCCGGCGAATACATTCCTTCAGGCGGTGATGGCGAGTGCGAGCGCATACGTGCTGTAGACAGGGCGTTGTTTACGCGCCTGCGCGTGGACCCTGGCCAGTGCTATTTTCTGGACGTAATGGGCGACTCCATGGAGCCCTTGTTCAGCGACGGCTCGACCCTCTTGATAGATACCAGCGACAACGCCAGACTTTATCCCATTGATGGCAGGATTTACGTGGTGCGCTACATAGACTCCATTTTAGTGAAGCGCATACAGCTGACACCTGACAGTATTGTACTCTGCTCTGAAAATCCGCTGCGCAAGCCCATTCCCATTCCGTCCGAGGACATGGATCGCTTTGCCGTGCTGGGCAGGGTGCGCTGGTATTCGGTCAGCGCCTGACGTTTCGCCATGATATGCCGCGGCCTTAAGGCCGCATACCGTCTGCGCTGCAAACCCGCTGCGCACGGACGGGTCTCGATTTGCGCCCTGACGCCAGAAGCCTCTTTGTCTGGCTGTTCTCACATATTTTTTCTGACCCTGTTTTCTGGAAACCACGCAAACTCAACAGATCATTCGCACAACGCTGCGCGGCTGAGACCGCCGGGAGTTTTCCACATGCGGAGACTCTGGACAAGACTAGACACAGTATTGAGAACGTACGCACTGACCGACACGCCATTCCTGTACCGCAATCCAGCCTATCCGCATGGCGTGCCGGTGACGGCACGTCTGCGCGACGGCCGTGTGGATCTGGCTGTCCACACAGGCCAGTCTCTCCATGGCGTCGAGATCGTGGCCGAGCGCCGCTGCAGACTCACCGAAGACGACGACTGCGTCATCTGCTGGCTGGGTTTGCCTCCGGGCATTACACCGGCCGGTCTGCGCGCCCTTTTCAAGGATGGCCCCTGCCACGTCGCGTTGCGGCGTCTGACGCTGCTGGCGCGCCATTTGGAAGATGATGACGACAGAGACGACATTCTGGATGAGCTGGAAAGCTTCCGCATTGAGATAGAAGGCCATCTTGCCCTTCTGACTGAGGACGGTGTGCTCTGCCATGCTGTCCCGTCCCCAGCCGCAGTAAGCCAGGGCAGCGTGAGGTCCCGCGGACTGCTTCATGCCTCGCACTGGACCGCGAACCGTACAGCTGTGTCGGCGGGAGCGGTGCGCAGTCTCATGAACGCTTGCCAGTTCGCAGATTATTCTGGCCGCTGGGCCGGAGGGCGACTATGAGCACTGCATCTCCTGACGACTTTGTTCCCGACATCTGGGGCGATGCGCCTCCTCGCAGCGGGCCCGTGCTTGTTGTTTCCAGCAAGGCACCCGGAGTGCGCTATATCGGACGCATGATGGGCTCGGATTTTCATGTCATCCTGGAGCACGCGGCTGCACTTGTCGGTGCCGGAAATACACAGCTCTACCGGGCTCTGCGCCGGCGCATGATGCCCGGCTGGCAGGTATGGCGCGAGGTTTTTTATGATAATGGCGTCCGTGTTCTGCGCGATTGTCTCACCTTCGCCGGTGTCAGGGCTTTTTTCAGTCAGCTGGCCGTGCCGGGTCTGCCGAGCTGCGATCCCTATCGACTGCACCTGGCCTGGCCCGCCTTCGAGGGCGATGCGCCCGAGGGCATGTTCTATCCTCTGCCTGCGCGTCCCTATGCCCTGGATGTCATGAGGATTCCGAACACGCCTCTGCGCGCCCTGCGCGCTGGCCGCTTCCTCTTTCCCTGCGTCGAGCGCAGTGACGGACTGTGGATTCCCCAGCAGACCTTTTGCCGCTGGTTCGGGCTGAGCTCTGCCGCAGTTGGTCGCTTTCTCAATGATCACCGCGGTGAATTCGGGGAAAAATCGTGGCTGCTGACAGGAGTCGGGGGACCGCGGCAGCTCTATGTGCCGGTGCGTCGCATGTCGGAGTGTCTGCTGGCTCTGGCCGCGCTCTGGCGCAGCAACGGCATGCAAGTCTGGGAGCGCGCCCTGGAGCTCTCATATCTTCTTGATGGCTGGCGTCCGGCTGACACGGCATCACAGACAGTGCCGCAAAATTCGTCGAAGTCCCTGCCGGATGCAGTTGTCAGCTCTGACGAAGAGGATTTGCGCGCCTGCCTGCGCGATCTGCGTGCGCGTGTGGAATTTCTTGAGCAGCGCGGCGGCAGCGCCGCGCCGCTGGCTGCGAACAATGGGTGCGACAGCGAATCTGTAGCACCATCTGCCCGCTGACGGATTCCGGGCCTGAAGAAAAATTGCAGCCTGCCGATAAGAGATCATGTGACCGAGCTGCTTTTTGATAGAGGAGGGAAATCATGTCCGGAAAGCATCACAAAAGTAACGCCGCCCTGAAGAGCTGTAACGCAAACGGCGGGCGCAAGCATGCTGAAAGGAGCTCCATGAGCAATCTGAACCTGCGCGTTGTTGAAGGAGTGCGTCTGTCTGCCAGCGGGCACTACTGTTCGTCCAGCGCCCTGGCCTGCCAGTCGACCTGACGTCTGTTACGCTCCTGCCATTCCCTGCGCCTCTGCCGGCCGGCAGCATTGCCGAATACCATGGGGCAGCCTTGCTGACAGCAGCAGCACGGCTTTCCAGGGACTTGTGATACACTAACACCTGTTTCCAAGTTTCACGCAGCGAGGCAATCCTGCAACATGAGTTCCTCACATAGTCGCAGGAATGGCTCTCGATTTTCGTCGGTTTCGACCTTCTAATTACCAGAGTTTTGAGATCTCCTCTCAGTTCTCCTTCATCTCTTTTTACACCCATAAAAAACTAGTGTCAAGTTTGTGAATTTAGTGATTGAATTTTGACTGAGCCCATAATCAT
>CAZJPT010000084.1:0-7562 GCA_964547835.1 uncultured Desulfovibrio sp. | reverse complement strand
AAGCGCGGATTGTCCGAGGTGAGCACACACACGTCGGACAAGGCGGCCACGGCCTGCCCCATGAGAGGACGCTTGGTCCTGTCCCTGTTGCCGCCGCAGCCGAAAACTGTCACCAGGCGCTTGAAGCCGGCGCCGCGCAGGGCCTTTTGCACGTTGACAAGCGCGTCGGGTGTGTGCGCGTAGTCGACAAATACATGCAGTCCCTGTTTGTTGTTCACGCGCTCGAGACGACCGGGCACACCTGCGAACGTGCCAAGACAGGCAAAATCGTCCATGCCCATGGCCAGACCCATAGCTATGGTGGTGAGCAGGTTGTCGGCATTGAAACGGCCAATGAGAGGACTGCGCAGCTCCCGCGTCTGCGCCCCCCAGCAAAGGCGCATGCGCACGCCCGATGTCCCATGCTCCAGCAACTCGCCGCGCAGATGCCGCCGCGGATCTCCCTTTTCCGGGGCCTGGCCAAAACCATATGTCCAGGCGCCAGGACAGCTGTCCAGCAGCCGCACAGCCCATGGATCGTCAGCGTTAAGAGCTGCAGCCTTGCCTGGCAGAGGCGTTTGTATGAACAGCCTGGCCTTGGCCTCAAAATAGGCCTCCATGGTCTTGTGAAAGTCCAGGTGATCCTGCGTCAGATTGGTAAAGCAGGCGCCGGCAAAGGGCACGTGCGCCACGCGCTTCTGATCAAGGGCGTGCGAAGAGACCTCCATGACGCAGATGTCACAACCGGCAGCGCGCATGGCTGCCAGCATGCGGTGCACGTCCAGAGGGCCTGGCGTAGTCAGCGGCGAGGGTTCGACATGGCCGGGCCAGCGGTAGGTTACCGTGCCCATGACGCCTGCCTTGCAGCCGGCTGCCGCAAAAAGGCATTCAAGCAGGGACGCACAGGTCGTCTTGCCGTTGGTGCCGGTAACACCTATCACCTTCAGGCCAGACGTCATGGTGTGATAGAATGCGTCAGCCAGATCGGACAGCGCCATGCGCGTGTCCGCACACAGAGCGTAATCACAGCCCGAAGCCTCCACGGCAGCGCGAGCGCTTTCCAGTGACCGGGCGTCCAGCACCAGTGCTCCGGCACCGGCAGCCAGCGCGTCAGGCAGATAGCGCGTGCCGTCCTCACTGGCACCGTGTACCACCACAAAAACGCAGCCCGGCGTCACCGTTCTTGAGTCCGCCGTTACAGCGCGGCCTGCAGCCACCATTTCCCGCAATTGTGCATACGCGATTTCCGCCATGTCCCCCCCTCCTCGTACATTCCCATACGCCGCAAGCGCCTCAGAGCTCCGAAAGCCAGAGAATGTACTCAGTCTTTCTGCTGTTGTCCTCGGGCCAGGGGGTGCCCGGTGGCGGAACCTGGCGTACCACGCGCATACCCTGCCCTTTAAGTTCGGGCATGATGCCCGCCCTGGCGAAGAGCTCTACGGCATTGCGCAGCGTCTTGCCCTGTACATCCGGCACAGTGGCCGAAGGTTTGGCCAGGTGACCGGGCAGGCGCATGACGTCGGCCGTGCTGACCGGACGCTTAAGTTCCACCAGCGTGCTGGCAGCGCTCTTGTTCTCAAAAGGATTGAGCATGGCTGAAACCTTGAGGCCGCGTCTGTCGCCTGTGCTGCTTACAGCCAGCTCGCGACGGCTTTCACGCTTCATTATTTTGTCCAGGTTGCCGGCATAGGCCAGGGAACGCTGTGCGATCTCCTTGAAGGCCGGTGCCGCGATGACGCCGCCGTACTGTGTCTTCTGCGGCTCATCGATAAAGACCAGGATAAGATACTTAGGATTGTCCGCAGGCAGGAAGCCTACAAATGAGGCCAGACGCTTGTTCCCGTACACGCCTGCGCGGCGGTCAGCCTTCTGAGCCGTGCCTGTCTTGCCGGCCACCTCCACGCCATCAATCTGCGCACGTCTGCCGGTGCCGTCCTTTTCCTGAACCACCTCAAGCATCATGCGGCGGACCTGGGAGACCACGGATCTGGAAAAAATCTGCTTGCGCGGCGCTGGCTGTTCACTGCCCTTGACCAGCACAAGGTTTTTGCGCACGCCGTTATTGAGCAGCGTGAGATAAGCCTGGGCCAGCTGCAGCGGTGTAACGGACACGCCCTGCCCGAATGAGATGGACATGGTATCCACCTCGCTCCAGTTCCTGGGGTTGTGCAGGATACCCTTGTTCTCGGACACCGGCACGGCTGTGCGTTCGCCAAACCCCAGGGATTGCAGGTAACTGTGCATCTTTTCGGGACCCATCATGAGCCCGATCTTGGCCATGCCAATATTGGACGAGTAGCGCAGCACCTGGTGCACAGGAATGCTGCCGTGTATCGAGGTATCGCGCAGAATCGTAAACTTGGTTTCCCAGCGTCCGTTTTCGCAGTTGATGATGGTGTCGCGGTTCACCAGGTGCTCCTGCAGGGCAGCGGCAAGCACCAGGGGCTTGAAGGTGGAGCCTGGCTCGAGTGCGTCCTGAGCCAGACGATTGCGATAAACAGAAGCCTTGGAGGTGCGGTAATTGTTGGGATTAAAGAAAGGGTACTGGGCCCAGGCCAGAATTTCGCCAGTTGGCACGTCCACGACGATGGCACCGCCCCAGGCTGCATCTTCCTCGAGCACAACACGCGCTATCGAATCCTCGGCAAAAAACTGCAGCTGGGCATTAATAGTCAGCTGAATGTCTTCGCCGTGCGGCTCCTCCTCACCCTCCCTGTGCAGATAGAAACGCTTGCCCTGGGCGTCGCGCTGTACGATCTGCCTGGTGGACGGGCCGACGAGACGATCGTTGAGGGCGCGCTCCAAGCCCTCCAGGCCTATGTCATCATTCCCCACAAAGCCCAGCAGCTGGCCGGCCATGTGCTTGAAGGGATAGACGCGCTCATATTCCCTGGACAGCCCGATGCCCCCGATGCGGGCCTTGCGCACGGCAGCGGCCGTGTAGTCATCGACCTTGCGGCGCAGCCACACGAACTTGCGGTTCGTTCTGGCCAGCTTGTCATAAATGGTCTGGGGGTTAACGCCCAGGATGGGGCCCAGGGTGTTTGCCGCATGCAGGGGGTCAGCCACATCCTGAGGATTGGCGTACACGGACATGCTCTCCACGCTGCGCGCCAGGATCTGACCGTCACGATCCATGATGTTGCCGCGCCTGCCGGCCACAAGCTCGGTGGTGACATGCTGTTTTCTGGCGTAGGCGGCCAGCCTCGGCCCGTCTACCATCTGCAGGTACCAGGCACGCCCCCACAGAGCCAGAAAGACCAGACCAAAGAAGACGAAGACAACACGCACGCGGACCTGGATCCAGTCAGTCCCGTTGAAATGGCGCTCAAACCAGGAGGGAGACCTTGTCTCCATGATGTCGGACTCTTCGTTTCCAGGCGCTGGTGCCAGCTCTGGCTCAGGAGCCGGCCTGCCTGGCAGGCGGGTGTTGCCGCCCTCCCCCTGCGCCGCCTTCTGCTGCTCAAGATAGACCGACGCGTCCTTCGCAGTCCGCAATGGCTCGCCCAGCGGACGCCGCGGAGTCTGTGGCTCAGACTGGGCCTTCTCCATGTCCGCGGACCTTTTATTTATGATGCGAAACCCCATTGGTTCTCCTGATTTGGATGCCCGTGTATCCATGCAACAATGTTTTCCAGAGCCTGCCTTTCATGAAGGCGGGGGATGCCTGTCTTCCATCACAGTCTCTCCGGCTTGTGCCTCCAAAGGACCTGCATGATGTTAAAGAAGGCAGATTCAGGCATGTTCTGCTCTTTTATAGTGTTCCGCCTGCGGAAACGATCTGTATCTCTATCGCTCAAACGAGAGCTTTCACGCCGCATCTGCCCGCTGGTCAGCTAAAGGTCTCCTCGCCTGCTATTTTACCCTGCCCGCCTGAGCCCGTTCCGGATACAGGCGTCGTATCTGCCCGGGAAGCGGCTGCTTCATGCCGTACTCCTGGGCCTTTTTCAAAAGCTCGTAGGGGCTGACAAGACGCTCGCGCTCGACCTGCAGCTTGACATTAAGCTCCATTTTCTCCCTGTATCTGTGCTGCTCCAGATTGATGAAATAATTGATGTCCATGCGTTCGATACCTGCCCAGACGAGGAACAGGCAGCACACAGCTGCAAGCATGATGTTGCAGGCCAGACAAAGTGACCAGCCGCGCCCCTTGAAGACGCGGCTTTGCGAATTTCTTTTCATTTCCCCGGCCAGGCGCCTCTCCCTGGTGTTTAGCGTCATCCATCACCTCCCGGCGGTGCGGCCCAGTCGTCGATCTTCTCGCAGCAGCGCAGCTTGGCCGAGGATGCCCTGGAATTGGCAGCCAGTTCGTCAGGCCCGGCAGTACGCGGCTTTCTGGTGAGCACGCGCACCTGCGGCACATGGCCGCAGCGGCAGACAAGGATGTGCGGCGGGCAAAGACAACCCTGGCTCCAGCGACGCATGGCCTGTTTGACAAGCCTGTCTTCAAGAGAGTGAAAGGTGATGACAACAAGACGTCCGCCGACGCGCAGTCTGGACAGGATGCCATCCAAAAAGGCGCCGAGTTCGCCGAGTTCGTTGTTGACGGTCATGCGCAGCGCTTGAAACGTGCGCGTAGCAGGATGATGTCGGGCTTTGGCACGCCAGGCAGGCGGGTAGGCATTCCAGACAATGGACGCCAGCTGAAGCGTGGAGGTGATGGGGACGCGCTGGCGCTCCTGGCAGATGGCCCTGGCCACGCGCCCTGCCTGCGGATCCTCGCCCAGGGTGGCGATACAGTCGCGCAGGCGTCTGAAGTCCCAAGTATTGACCAGCTCTCGCGCCGGTGGAACTCCCGAGGAAGGATCCATACGCATGTCCAGAGGACCGTCGGCGTGTACGCTGAAGCCGCGTTCACCGGTATCCAGCTGCATGGAGGAGACACCGATGTCCACCAGAGCCGCATCCACCCTGTCCCAGCCAATCCTGTCCAGGGCTTCGGCGAAACGGGAAAAGCGGCAGTGTGCAGCCGTGAAGCGGTCCTTGTAAGGCGCAAGCCTCTGCTGCGCATGTGCGAGAGCAGCGGCGTCACGGTCAAGTCCCAGCACATGCAGCTCCGGGTGCGCCCCGAGCAGGGCCCCGGTGTGTCCGCCCAGCCCCAGCGTGCCGTCAAGCAGGCGGGCTGAGCCCGTACCGTCAGGCGCAAAGAGCGGAGCAAAAGCCTCAAGCGTTTCCCGGAGAAGGACCGGTACGTGCAGAGGCCGGAGAGCTTCCTTTTCGCCACCCATGTCTACAGCCCCAAAACAATACCCCTGGCCTCCAGCTCCTCTGAAACATCTGGGATGCTGATGGCGTTAAAGCGTTCGAGGGACCAGATTTCAAAGCGGTCAAACATGCCGACGATCATGACCTCGCACCGCCCCTCAGCGTCGGGGACAATGCCTGCCTCGCGCAGCAGAGGCTGCGAAATGCGAACCCTGCCCTGCTGGTTGCAGGACAGCTCCTCGGCAAGACCAATTACCTTGGCACAGAAGTGCACCAGAGACACAGATCTGGGGCTTACCCCGTGCAGGCGTTCCACGAAGCTTTCCCATTCTTCAGGCAGACAAGCCACAAGACGTCCATGAAGACAGGTCAGCCAGAATTTGCCCTCACTTGCGCTGTCCAGGGATGCGCGGTAATCGGCGGGCAGTATCAGGCGCCCCTTGTCGTCAAGAGCACGCTGTGTGCTTCTGGTGAAGAGCTTGCGCATTATCTTCCTGCGGGAAAAGTTTCATGGAGTGTATGTCATCACGACATTTCAAGCATTACCACTTTCCTCCACTATTTGCCACAACTTTACACTTTTCTCCCATGATGAAGCAACTTACCGGTATCTGGACTTCTTATCCCCTCTGACCTGCTCAAGACTCTGAAAAACGAAAAAAAAAAAGACGGACCCCTCGTCACAGGATCCGCCCCGCTGCATCGGACATAATATGAAAAATCAATAAAAAATCGACTGTTACAAAAAATCTTTTTGTGCAGACGTCCTGGCGTATCTCAATCCGCTTTCAGGATGGCGGCGTTGACAACGCTCTTCGGACAGCCGTCCAGCCAGGCACGCAGATTGTCCGCCAGGATGGTCACGATGTTGTGCCGCGCCTCCAGACTCGCCCAGGCAATATGCGGCGTGATGACTGTATTGGGCGCCGCAAGCAGAGGATTGTCCATGGTGATGGGCTCAACCGAAACCACATCGACAGCCAGGCCGCCCAGCTGACCTGACTTGAGCGCGGCAGCGACTGCCTTCTCGTCCAGCAGGGGACCGCGGGCCAGGTTGAGCAGAAAAGCCCCCGGCTTCATGGCAGCAAGCCTGTCAGCGTTGATCAGGTTTCTTGTGCTCTCCGAGAGCGGGCAGTGCAGGGAAACAACGTCGGACGCGGCCAGCAGCTCGTCCAGATCCGCCCAGATTACCGGATAGCCTGGATCTTCGCTGGTCTGCGCCCGTTGCGCCAGCGCTGCGCCGCTCATTCGAGCCGAGGCGGCCATGACGCTCATGCCGAAAGCGTGCGCCAGAGCGCCCACGCGACGACCAATGGTGCCAAAGCCCACAATACCCATGACCCTGCCCGTGAGCTGCACCTGCGGAGTCAGCCAGTAGCAGAAGTCCGGGCACGAGCTCCAGCGGCCTGCACGCACGCTGGCGTCGTGCAGCGCCGGCCTGCGGCACAGCTCCAGAAGCAGCGCCACAGCCTGCTGCGCTACGGCCTCGGCCCCGTAGTTAACCACGTTCAGTACCGGAATCCCGCGGGCTGCGGCAGCAGCCACATCCACCACATCATAGCCAGTGGCCAGCACACCCACACAGCGCAGTGCCGGCAGGCGCTCCAGCGTGGCGGCGCGCAAGGGCGTCTTGTTGACAATGACTATCTCCGCATTCCTGGCGCGGGCAACAATATCCTCAGCCGCCGTGCGGTCATAGACTGTCAGTTCGCCCAGTTCCGCTATGGGGTTCCAGTCAGTGTCACCGGGATTGACCGTATAGCCGTCAAGTATCACTATTCTCATGGACAATATCCGCCTCCTCTGCGGCCTTGCAGCAAAAAATTTCTGCGTGTGCTCAGGGGAGCACCAGTGCAGCTGCTCTCCTCCCGGAGCAAGGGGAGATGCATCCATCTTGTATTGCTTTATATTTCCTCTTGATAACACACTTTTTTCAAGCTGGACAGTCCTCTGAAAGCAGGATAAATAAAAAGTCTGGCATATTTTCCCGCTCACGCGGGGTCACGCGACGGTCCTCTGCCGCGTGGTCCGGTCACCTCCGGCCACGAGCCCCGACATGTAACGGCTTTCCGCCACGGCAACACTCAACCAGGATAACGCGCCATGAACAAGACAAAAATCGTCGCCACTCTCGGACCTTCGTCCAACGCACCCGAAAAAATCAAGGCGCTGGCCCTGGCCGGGGCGAGTATTTTCCGCCTCAACTTTTCCCATGGCTCAGCCAAGGATTTCGTGGACGTCATCCGCAGTATCCGTGACGTGGAAAAGGAAACGGGGCTGCCCCTGACCATCATGCAGGATTTGTCCGGTCCCAAGATCCGCCTGGGGGACATCAGGCAAAAACGCATCAGTGTAGAAGCGGGCATAGAAGTACCTCC
>CAZJPT010000083.1:0-7581 GCA_964547835.1 uncultured Desulfovibrio sp. | reverse complement strand
GTACGGTGGGTGGTGTGGGAGGACGGGGCGAGCAATCGCCCCTCCTACCCGATTACCTAAGCAAAGAGGCCGTGAAGAGCTTCACGGCCTCAAGGAAAAGCAGCATGCATCAGGATAGGACAAAACACTGCGAGGCGCGCCCGCTGCGGTAGTTGACGGTGATGCGCTCCTTGGAGAAGATCCACACGGGCTGACGGGCGTTTTTAAGGGTCAGGCCCCACAGCTCATGGTACATGACCGGCCACCAGTCGTATTCGCCTACCGGACCATAAGCGTAGCCAAGCTCGATGTAGGAGTCATAGCGCGAGGGCATGGCGTTATAGGCGCGGCGCAGGCCCTTGCCCAGGAATTTGCCTGTAAAGCGATTACAGACGATGGTGTAGAGGAAGTCTTCCATGGGGAATTCTTCACCCTCATCACGCGGCGAGAAGGTGATAAGCGTGAAGTTGTCGGTTTCACGTATGTTGATGAGTTCCGGCGCGATGTGCTCAGAGAGCCAGTCATTGCCGGAAATTGTGGTGACGAGCACTTCCTCGCCAGAGGTCGGCGGTGTGTACATGAAGTTGTACGAGCCGTTCCCGATGGGCACGATACGCACGCTGCTCATATCGCGCGGATAATAGTTGCCTGAAACTGGCAGAACTATGCGGTCGCTGTCCAGAATAGGAGAGTGGATCAGCATGTAGCTGCCATCCATCTCAACACGGTAGAACAGCCATTCGCCGCCGTCCATGTTTTCAGCGAAGCCCACGTGAATATAGACGCGTCCGGCAGAAAAGAAACCGTGTCCTACGGGCGTGAGCATGTCCTTGCCCATGATGGTGAAGCTGTTGCCCCCGTTAAGACCGTCAAAGTGGATCATGCCGGCGTTGGGTGTAGGGGTCAGCGCGGGGCGGGATTTGGCAAACCACTTGGCGGAGGGGGCAGTGAATGAAACAGCCATGACACAACCTCGCTTGTCGATGGGACGATAAAGAGTGGGGTCCGGTCCTGCCCGACCGGGGAACCGCTTTCCATTTCTGGAGCGGCGTGCCTGATGCACTGAATCATGATTCAAATACCATACAAGTTGCTCATGAGCCAGTGTTACACGTCGTGCCAAAATTTTCAGGCAAATAGACTATCTTATTGATATGCTTTATTTTTTTGCGGTCTACAGCAAAAAGCCTCGTGAAAAAAAGAACGAAAAAAGTTCTGAGGCTGATGACAGGCGACCGATTCTGCGAAGAAGGCAGCGTGAGCTTAAAACCATGCTGAGCGGCACCATAAAGCATACCACTACATGACAAGATGCAGGCCACGCGGCTGTGCCAGGCGACAGCAAAAGCAGAGCACTGTTTTCCTTGTTCCGGGTCAGTGGGCCGGAAGGGCCAGTGGGCGGGAAGGGAAGAGGGGCAGCTGTCGTTTGTTTCCGGGTACCCGCAACTTTTTTGCCAGGCGCGGGCTGCCGCGTGTCCTAATAGCGGACTACAAAGAGTTCACTGTACTTGTGACAGGTACGCAAAATGACGAGACAGCTGCTCACGAGTACGATTTGCAGGCACAGATAAGCTCCGAACCAGCCGAACTGGCTGTAGATGTACACAGGAACCGAGGAGCCGATGACGCCCCCCATGTAATAGCAGGAAAGGTAGAGGGCGTTGACGATGCCGCGGTCAAAAGTGGCTGCTGTGCGTTTATTGATAATTCCTGGACAAAGACCGTGTATGATGAACTCCATGACGGCCAGACACCAGATAGCAAAAAAGAGCACATAGAAGGACTCTGTCAGGATGAGTACTACTGAAACGGCATATAAAATAGCAGCAAGGGCAATCAGGGGTTTGGCACCGCGGAAGAGGCGCACCAGATATTTGATGAACAGGGCGATGAAAAGTCCTATGGCATAGCCCAGGTACATAAGACCAACCTGACTGCTGTGCAGGGCCCCCAGTTCAGCCATTCGGAAGGGCAGCAGATTTCCCATGCCGGCAAAGACAAAGATGCCGCAGGCTTCAGCATAAAGCAGGCTGGGCACGCCAGGTATGGAAAAAACACTCATATATTCTGCCGGAGTATGCAGACGGCCGATATGGGAGCTTCTGTCCCGGAGGAACAGATAAATAATAACCAGGGCAATGAGCATGGTCAGAGTAAAGGCCGAGAGTGTTGCCCGCCAGCCGAACATGTCACACAGCCATCCGCCGACAAGACGACCAATCAGCGAACCGAGCAGGCTGCAGGCCACATAACCGGCCAGGGCGCGGCTGAGATCCAGGTGTCTGAACAGGGCCGAGATGGAGGCCATAATAGCTGTGAGCCCGACAGGCATGATAAGAGCCTGCAGAAAACGGACACTCATAAGCCAGCCAAAGGATGTGGCGTTGTAGAGCAGCACGCTGCTCGCGGCCAGCATGGAGGCGCTCGCCAGAAGGACACGTCGCACTCCGATTTTGTCGAGCAGAATGCCCACGAAAAGCGGCGATATGGCCAGTGAAAACATGAAGATGCCAATGAGCATGCCCGTTTCTGTCATGCCGCTGCCAAGGTCGTCGCTGATTGTCTTGAGCATGGCCTGCGGACTGTACATGACAATGTAAAGACTGATGGCAAAAATAAGCAGACTAGCGTAGGCGCGTAAATCCTGATTAATTCTTTTGCACGGACGAGGAGTCATGGGGTTTCTTCCTGTATTTTGTATGCGAGAAACATACTTTCCCCTTTGCGTTCCCGAGTCCAGTCTGACACGTAAAGCTTCGGGGCCTTCCATGGTCGTCAGCGGAGGGAAAGATGGAAAAAAGAACACATGGTCGTATCGGAGAGGGCTGGACAGTCAGGGGAATGGCCCTTCTCCGCAGCAAGCCGCCAGGCGGATTATACAGGTCGGGAAAGAATAAAAAACGGCCCGTGAGGACCGCTTGTTAGAAAAATCACATGCCGAGATAGGCCGTACGCACAGTTTCGCTCTGCAGCAGCTTTTCAGCGCTGTCATCAAGAACGATACGGCCGTTTTCCATAACGTAGCCGCGATCAGCGATATGCAGGGCCTGATTGGCGTTTTGTTCAACAAGAAAGACCGTGGTCCCCTTACTGTTGACGCGCTGGATGATGTCGAAAATTTGCTGGATGATGATGGGAGCAAGACCAAGAGATGGCTCATCCAGGAGCAGGAGTCTGGGATTGGCCATGATGGCGCGGCCGACAGCAAGCATCTGCTGTTCGCCGCCTGACAGCGTGCCTCCAGGCTGATTGATGCGCATGGCAAGGATGGGGAACAGGGAAAAAACATATTCCCTGTCTCTGGCAATCTCCGCCTTGTCGCTGCGCAGGAAGGCTCCGAGAGCCAGGTTTTCAGCCACAGTCATGTCAGGAAAAATGAGGCGCCCCTCGGGGACCTGGCTGATGCCGAGCTTGACGATTTGCGATGGCGGCAGATTATGGATGGGGGTGCCGTTGAGCGTGATGGTGCCGCTGCGCGGGCGCTGGATCCCGCAGATGGTCATGAGTGTGGTGGACTTGCCTGCTCCGTTGGCGCCGATAAGAGTAACGATTTCTCCTTCGTCTACGCGCAGGGAGACGTCGCGCAATGCGTGGATGACGCCGTAAAAGGTGTTGACGTTTTTGAGCTCAAGCATGGCGGCTCTCTCCCAGATAGGCCTTGCTCACATCGGGATTGCTACGAATTTCCACACGCGTGCCGCAGGCGAGCGGCGAGCCGTATTCCATGACATAGATGCGATCGGACAGGGACATGACCATGCTCATGTCATGCTCAATGAGGAGGATCGCCAGGTTGTGCGTGTGGCGCAGACTCAGGATAAATTCCATGAGCTCACGGGTCTCGTGCGGGTTCATGCCTGCGGCTGGCTCGTCAAGTAAAAGCATGCGCGGCTCAGTAGCCAGGGCCCGGGCTATCTCCAGGCGGCGCTGGGCGCCATAGGGGAGATTGCGTGCCGTGTCGTCCCAATGCTTCTCCAGACCTACGATTTTGAGAAGCTCGTAGCTTTTGTCAATGCTCTCCTGTTCCTCCTGCACTGTGCGCCTGTCTCGCAGCAGAGCAGCAAGAATGCCGGCCTTGCGGCGGCAGTGGCGGCCGATCAGGACGTTTTCCAGCACTGTGTTCTGTCCAAAAAGGCGGATATTCTGGAAGGTGCGCGCCATGCCGAGAGTTGTGATTTCATGTGTCTTGCGGCCATTGAGCCTGTGTTTTACGCCGTCAATGGTCAGATACATGGATCCTGAGGTAGGGGTGTAGATACCGGTGACACAGTTGAAGAAGGTCGTCTTGCCGGCGCCGTTGGGGCCGATAAGGGCCACAATTTCCTGCTCGTGCACGGTCAGGCTGAGTTCATTGAGCGCACGCAGGCCGCCAAAATCCTGGATCAGATCCGTGACTTCAAGAACCGGGTTCATACGTCCTCCCTGCCGTTTTCCAGTGCGCTGATACGGTAGCGGCGTTTCTCGCCGGTGATGAGGCCCTGGGGCCGGAAGATCATCATGAGGACCATGACGGCACCGAAGAGCAGCATGCGGTAGTCTGCGAAGGCACGCAGATATTCAGGCACCAGGATGAGGATAAGGGCGCCGAGAGTCACCCCCGTAATGGAGCCCATGCCACCGAGCACGACCATGGAAAGAATCATGGCCGATTCCATGAACGTAAAGGAGGCAGGGTTGACGAAGGAGGTCTTGGCCGCGAAGAGCACGCCGGCAAATCCGGCCCAGCAGGAACCAATGGCAAAGGCTGAGAGCTTGACCCTGGTCAGGTTGATGCCCATGGCTTCGGACGCGATTTCGTCCTCGCGCAGAGCCTGCAGCGCAAGGCCGACGCGGGAGTTCTTGAGACGGGTAATGATGACAATGGTGATGATGACAGCGATGAGGCACAGATAATAGAGAGACACCGTTCCGTCATGCATGTTGAATTCATGTCCGAACAGAGACGGTTTGGGCAGGGAACTGATGCCGTGACTGCCACCGGTGACGCTGACCCAGTTGAGCAGGATGAGGCGTACAATTTCACCAAAGCCCAGAGTGACGATGGCCAGATAGTCCCCGCGCAGACGCAGGACCGGAAAGCCCAGGCCGAGCCCGAAGAGAACGGCAAGCAGGCCGGCTATGGGCAGGCAGACCCAGAATCCCAGTCCGAAATAGGTGTAGAGGAGAGCGTAGGTGTAGGCGCCAATGGCATAGAATGCCGCATAGCCCAGTACCAGCTGTCCTGCCAGCCCAACCACGATATTGAGGCCCAGGGCAAGCATGACATAGATCAGGGCGGAGATGAGAATGGATATCTGGTAGATGCTGCCCAGAACGGGAAGCAGGGGCAGGATAATCATGAAGACGAGCAGGGTGCCCAGACACACGCGGCGCACGTGTCTTTCACGCAGGAGCGCGCCTGCACGGCGCAATGGCGCAGGGAGGGAAAAGCTCATGGAAGCCATGCGGGAGCGCTTGAAATACCAGTCCCAGATCAGGGCGACAAGGAAAATGCTGCAGCCGAGAGTGGCGATGCGCTGCCAGTTGAAGCCCACGCTCACGCCGGGATTGATTTCGAGTCCCATAATGGGTGCGCAAAGCACCATGAACCAGACGGCGACAAGAAAGGCCTTGACGAATTTATTCATGACATCCTGCTCCTAGACCTTCTGCACCTGGCTCTTGCCCAGGATGCCGTCAGGCCTGAAAATAAGGATGACGATGAGCAGACAGAAGGAAAGAACGTCTTCGTAGTTTCCGGCCACGTAGCCGGTGGTAAAGGATTCGGCAAGGCCCAGGACAAGGCCGCCGAGCACGGCAGCTGTGAAGGCCTTCATACCGGCCAGAAACCCGATACCGAAGTTGATTTGTCCCATGTGGGAGGCGATGAGAACGCCGCCGATGGCGGCAAGAGAGGAGCCTACGATAAAGGTTATGGAAATGATGTGGTCGGTGTTGATACCAAGCAGCATAGCCATGGTCCGGTTCTGGGCCGTGGCGCGCATGGCCTTGCCCATGCGCGTATAGCGGATCCAGAGCATGAGGATAATCATGGTGGTGAAGCTGACGACCAGGATGAAGAAGTCGCTGGCACCAATCACGTAATCGATTTTGCTGAGCACGGAGTCAATGTCCGGCAGCAGCATGGGGAAGGGGACAAAGTCCGGGGTCTGGGCCAGCAGCACGTAGTTCTGCAAGAACGTGGACATGCCGATGGCCGAGATCAACGGCGACAGTCTTGGCGCGCCGCGCAGGGGCTTGTAGGCAATCTTCTCCATGGTGAAACCATAGGCAGCTGTCCACACGATGGCGACCAGGGCTGCGACGATGAGAATGCCGCCCTCGGGAAAGCCCAGAAAACCGAGCAGGTTCGCGACCAGCAGGGCTGTGAATGCGCCGACCATGTATATTTCGCCATGGGCGAAGTTGATCAGGCCGATGATGCCGTAAACAAGCGTGTAGCCGAGCGCAATGAGCGCGTAGATGCTGCCTCGTGTCAGGCCGCCGAAGAACAGCTCGATAAAATACTGGAGATCCATGGTATGGCCTGTGTTTCCCGGAAAAGGGGGACAGGATGCTCCCTGTCCCCCGGGATGTTAGTCAAGGGAAATGCTGTAATCCGTTTCTACAAATTTGCCGTCCTTGATCACGTAGACAGACAGGGCAAGACCCGAGGCATCGCCGTCCTTGTTGAAGACAATGGAGCCAAGCGGGGTGTCCACGGGCCTGGTGTGCAGCATCTCAAGAATCCTGGTGGTGTCGGTGGAGCCGGCTTCCTTGATGGCATTCACAAGGCAGAGCATGGCGGAGTAGGCGTTGTAGTAGAAGGAGCCGGGCTCGGCGTTGAACATGTCAATGTGAGCCTGACGGGCCTCCTGGTAGACGGGCAGGGAAGCTGTATCCTTGGGATAGGAGCAGTACACGCCCTCGGCAGCCTTGCCGGCCATCTTGATGAAGGCATCGTCCTTGAGTCCGTCGGGGCCGATGACCGGAGTGCTCACGCGGTCACGGCGCATCTGCTGCAAAAGCTTGGAGGCCGTGGGCTGGTAGCCGCCGAAAACCACGATGTCAGCGTTGGCGCGGCGCAGTTTGCGCACGATGGGGCTGAAGTCCACAGCGTCCGGGGTCACGGCTTCAAAGAGGACCGTTTCCACACCCGCGGCCTCAAGACGCTCCCGGTTCATGTCGCAGAAGCCCTTGCCGTAGTCGCCGTTGTCGTGCAGATAGGCGACCTTCTTCACCTTGAGCTGCTTGAGCATAAAGGAGCTGGTCAGCTCGGCCTGGGCGTCATCCTTGGCGATGGTGCGCAGGAACATGGGATTGGCACCTCCAGCAGTCAGGCCGGGCGTAGTCGCAGACGGGGACATGGAGATGATCCCTGCCTCGTTGTAGAGCGCCAGGGAGGCCTTGGTCGCGCCTGAGCAGATATGCCCCATAACTACAGCGACATCGTCGCTGATGAGCTTGGTGGCCACATTGGTGGCCAGTTCCGGCTTGCACTGATCATCGCCAGGGACAAGTTCAACCTTCTTGCCAAGCAGACCGCCGGAAGCGTTGATATTGTCAATAACGATCTTGGCGGCGTTCAGACTGGGCACGCCGTAGGAGGCGAGGTCGCCGGAA
>CAZJPT010000082.1:0-7633 GCA_964547835.1 uncultured Desulfovibrio sp. | reverse complement strand
TGAGGAACTCATGTTGCAGGATTGCCTCGCTGCGTGAAACTTGGAAACAGGTGTTCCTAGTAGAAAATCGCGCAAAATTCAGACTTGCAAAAGCTGCTTCTTTTTTTTTCTTGCGCCCGGGGGCCTGGTGGAGTATTTCCCTGTTCCTGCGTCAGCCCGATATTGCTATGACGGGCGCCAGCCCCAAACGCACGACAACGGTCGCGGAAGGCAATGCGACGCACCGGGGGTCTCGGACACATTATTCTCAGCTACAGGCTAATGAGTACAATCAAATGAGCGACGATTATCAGGACAGACCGCGCCGCCCCATGCGGGAAACCGTCTGCGACATTGACAGAGACATTCTCAAACTGGTCATGCGCCGGCACAATCTTATCCAGCGCATGTCCGCGCCCAGGGGCAGACTCGCTCCGCAGGAAGAGCGATATCTCAGGGAGTCCTGGGAGTCGCTGGTTGCCAGGGTAAGCACGGATCCCAAGCTTTCCAGCCGGTTTTTCACATTGCTGCAGGAAGTGGAATTCCTGCCTCGTCCCGAGGAAGGGGCACAGGCCAGACGCCCCTCCTTTGGTCTGGCACCGGCAATGCAGCCCGTGCGCGTAAATCTCGAGGCGCACCAGGATCAGGAACAGACGCAGCTGTGGATCATGCTCGCTGCCGCCAGCGGTCAGGCCATGACCCTGCGCAAGGCACTCATGAACGACGCCGAGGTGGACTGCGCACGCATGTTCAGTCAGCTGGGCGCCTCAATCAACCGCAGCAGCGAATCAATTGCCAGCACGGCCGGTGTCCCCTGTCAGGCACCTGACAAAGTCCTGCACGTAGGAGACAGCGAGCTGAACTTCTACCTGGGCGTGGCCCACTATATAGGACGCCCGAGCCACGCCAAGTTCACCGGCGGCGCAGCCCTCAAAATGGCCAACTTCACCGCTGTGCGCCACTTTCTGCCTGCGCTGGGAGGACGTCTCATTACACTTGTGCCACACAGCGAGGGCCTGCCAGTGCGCATTGAAAGCGCGGGACTTGTGCCGGAACTGGTGCGCCTGCCTGCTGACCTGCCCGAGCAGTTTGTCATCAGTCTGCTGGTGGCGGCTTCGTGCTATGGCAAACTGACCCGTTTCGAGCTGGCCGACATAGATGAGAAGCGCCAGTCGGATTTTGTTGCACGCGGCGTCCCCATGATTGAGAAGGCTGGCGCCGATTTTGTCCAGGAAGGAAGTATGGTCAGTCTGCGCGGCACAGGCGTCAAGCTGCCCGCAGTCCCCTGTCTCGACATGGACACCAGCCTGGCTGCCGTACTGCTGGGTTTTGCCGCCGTCAATGGTGGTGTGGTCCGCCTTGCCGGAACGTGGCCCGGCACAGCCCGTGCTGCTGCTCTCGAAACCTTCTTTGAGGAGACTGGGCTGAAATTTGAAAAAGGCGAGAGCGAGGTGGTCCTCAGAGTCCGGGACGACTGGAAACTCCCGAACGGGCGACTGAACGTACCCGCCAGCCTGCCCGCGGATCTGGTACCCCTGCCTCTGGCTCTGGCCTGCGTTCAGGCTCTCGTCTACAACGGCTCCATGGTGCCTGCCGGCATTCCCGACGTGGTCCCTGACCAGGACATACACAGCTTTGCCGGCGCCTGCGGCCTGATTATCAACGAGGATGCCATTGAGCCCCGCAACGACAACGAACGCAGCAATCTCACGTGGACGGCGCCATCCCCCATCTGGGCCTGCGCCCTGGCACTGGCAGCCTGCCGTCGTCCGCACCCGGGGCGTGGCTTCCAGCTCAACAACCCTGGTGTCCTCACGGATCTCTATCCCGGCTTCTGGGCACTTTACAATTCACTGCCCGAGCCAGTCGAGCGCAAACCCGAAGCGCCGGCACCAGTCAGACCCGCCCGACGCCGTGTGCTCACCACGAAAAAAGCATGCCTGACGCCCCCTTCCGGCGAAGACGCGTAGGAAGGCTGGCAGGCGACATGAAAGCCAGGCCGTCCTGCCAGCAAAAAAACACAAAACAAACAGGTTCACAGGCAGACAACTGTCCGGCACTGCCGAATTCTTCCTGCATCTGCCTGATTTGCTGCTGTTATGGTTCAAAGAGACGAAACACGCAGCCCTGTTTCTGAAGAAGACTGGACCTCTCTTTCCCGCCAGGAGGGAGAGGTCCCTAATATTTTATCCGCGCAAAAAGGCATCCGTCTCGGGCAGCTGCATCATTCTTCCAGGAACAGCGTGTAATTGCTCACAGCAAGACGATTGCCAGCTCTGTCAGTAGCCGCAACCGAGTACGTGAAGCGACGCTCAGACGCAGACTCGCCCTGTGACGGGCAGGGGCCACGGTAGGAGCGCAGCACGCCCATGGGAATGACATCGACGCCATCGGAGTTCAAGCCGCTGTAAGAGACCGTGCCGCCACCGAGGTAAATGCCGGTACTGACCTGCGTCAGCCGTATTTCGTAATAGGCTGTTCCCCTGGGAGCATTATAGATAGTGATTTCCGGTGATATGCGGGAGCAACGGTGCATATCGTCAAAGTTCACCATGACGGACATCCCCTCCGCAGGATTGGAACTGTTTGCACTGCATCCGGCAAGACACAGGGCGCTCAAAAGTCCGCAACACAAAACACGGGCAAGGGGAATAACCATAGCAGCCTCCAGAAGACCATTTTTTTTTGAAGTTACCGAAAAAACAGTTCACTGGCAATACAATCTGAAATGAAACAGGCCTGATCGCAGGGGTATCGCACTTTGTGGCGTACTCACGAGCCACACGACTGCCCCGGGATGACACAGAGGTACTGCCCCCTTCCTAACCCCCCGTTATCCAATGACATGACTATACTCGGAAAATCTTAATCATGTCTGCCATCACCGAAGCCTTCCCGAAAACCAGTGCCGCCGGCGCATGCATCCTGTCCGTGGCAGCTGCGGCTGTGCCAGTCCAGATCCATAATCAAGTGCAGTCGGCATGGCTTGCGCTCATTTGACAAGGACCCGCTAACAGGTGAAAAAAGACGGCACGAGCAATGTCACCCAGCCACCCGGAGAAATCACGGAGGCCGCGCCTTCTCCCCGACGCTCGTCGCCGGCCATCACAGCGCGGAGACATCAGTACTATGCAGCTTCTCTCTTCCCAGGTTCAGGCCTACCTGGCCCAATCGTCCATGATTCGCCGCATGTTCGAAGCCGGCATTGAGCTTCGCAAAAAATACGGCGCCGACAACGTCTTCGACTTCTCCCTCGGCAATCCCGATCTGGCAGCTCCCAAGGAAGTCACAGACGGCCTCAAGGCCTTCTGCGAAACAGCCGATCAACCCTTTGCCTTTGGCTACACACCCAATGCCGGTGCACCCTGGGCCCGCGAAGCTCTGGCCAGATGGCTGAGCGCAGACCAGGGCGTCACTCTCGGCGCCGGCGATGTCCTTCTCAGTGTTGGCGCTGCCAGCGCTCTCAACGCTGTCATAAAGGCTCTCTTCAATCCCGGCGAAGAACTTCTGACCTTCGCGCCCTATTTTGTGGAGTATGGTTTCTATGTGGCCAATCACGGCGGTCATCTGCGCACTGTGCCCAGCCTGCCCGAAACCTTTGCTCCCGACGTAGAAGGGCTGGAAAAGGCCATCACCGAGAAGACCCGCGCTGTACTCATCAACTCGCCGCATAATCCCACTGGCGCGGTCTATTCCATTGACGCAATCAAGGCCATTGTCGACATGCTTGATCGCAAAACCGCCCAGTATGGCCGTCCAGTATGGCTCATTTCTGACGAGCCCTACCGCTTCCTCGCCTACGACGGTGTGGAAGTGCCCTCTCTCCTGCCTCTTTATCGCTACGCCATCTGCGTAAGTTCCTTCTCAAAAAATCTTTCCCTGCCTGGTGAACGCATTGGTTATGCAGCGCTATCTCCCCTGCTCGAAGAGCGTGATGAAGTCATGGCCGCGCTGACCCTCACCAACCGCATTCTCGGCTACGTCAACGCCCCCATTGTGGCCCAGCATATTCTCAAATATGCCCTGGGTGCCAGTGTAGACGTGGATATTTATACACGCAGGCGCAATGCCATGGCCGAAGTTCTGACGGCCGCCGGCTATGAGTTCAACATGCCACACGGCAGCTTCTACTTCTTCCCCAAGGCACCCGGCGGAGATGACAAGGCCTTTATCGAGGCCCTGGCCCAGGAACGCGTGCTTGGCGTGCCTGGTTCCGGATTCGGCTGCCCGGGCTACTTCAGACTGGCTTTCTGTGTGGACGAAAGCATTATCCGCCGCGCAGCCCGTGGCTTCGCCGCCGCCCGTGCCCGCTTCGCCTAAGCACTGTGCCATATTCCGTCGTCCTGACGGTTCCTTTACGGCGACTCGTCTCCAGGCAGGATACGGGTCGCCTTCCAATATAGTTGCGTGCAGCCGGCGCACCCCTTGAGAGTGCTGCATGGTGCATATATACTGCGACTTCTGAGAATACCATGAGGAGCATCCTATGGAGATATACTTCCACGCCGGTGGCAAGGACAAATGGACTGCCGCCATTGCTCTTGTCCCCCTGTGGCAGGATGAAAACATCCTGGAAACTTGCCCGGAGCTGCTTGAGGTTGCCCCTTACCTGCAGATTGCGCCGGGCATGCGTGACGTCACCGGTCAGACAGACGAGATCAGTGTGCTGTACGGACACAAGGACCTGCCCTACTCCAGAATCATGTTCGTTGGCATGGGGAAAAAGAATGACGACCCCGACGCCGTCCTGCAAAATGTCCGCACAGCTTTCGCCAGAGCCGTGGCCCAGGCCCGCTTCATGCGCCTTGAGTCTGCGCACATCCCCTGGTTCAGCCTCGGACGCCTTGGCGATCCCCTGCGCGTCCTCGAGGAGGCCGTCTTCGCCTGCTGCATCGCCAACCACTCCGAAAAATATTACAGGCACACTACCAGAGATACGCTCACTCCGCAGATGGAGTGGCTCGGTATTGGCTTTAAAGACGAGTTCGTGCCGGATACGGCCCGCCGTGCGGCCCGAATGGGCGAGCGCGCTGCCCTGGCCGTCAATTTGTCCCGCAAGTTCGCCATGACTCCAGGCAATCACATGTACCCGGAGGTCTTCGCCGAAAAAGCCCGCCTTTTGTGCGCGTCACAGAACAGCCTGACCTGCACGGTGCTGAATGAAGACGAACTGAAAGCCAGGGGATTTAATGCCCATCTGGCCGTTGGCCAGGGCAGCGCCTACCCGCCGCGTCTGGTGATCGTGGAATACGCCCCCAAGGGGATGGAAAACGACAGACCCATTGTCTTCGTGGGTAAGGGCATCACCTTTGACTCAGGCGGCATCTCCCTCAAGCCCGTGGCCAAAATGCACACCATGAAGGGCGACATGACAGGCGCCGCCGACACCCTGGCCGCCCTGGTTGCCCTGGCTGATGAAGAGGCTCCCCGCCGCGTCATCGGCGTCATGGCCATGGCCGAGAACCTGCCTGACGGCAATGCCACCCGTCCTGGCGACGTGATCCAGGGCCTCTCTGGCGACAGCATCGAAATCGTCAACACTGACGCGGAAGGACGCCTGGTGCTCTGTGACGCACTGGCCTTTGTGCAGAAGACCTGGGATCCCATTTTCATTGTCGACATTGCCACCCTCACCGGTGCCTGCGCCGTAGCCCTGGGCTCCGAGGTCGGCGGTTTATTCTGTAACGACGAGGCCCTGACCATGCGCATACTTGCCGCATCCCGCCGCGCCGGAGAACCATTGTGGCGCCTTCCTCTGTGGGACGGCTACAAAAGTAAGCTCAAAAGCCCTGTGGCCGATATCTGCCACGCCTCATTCTCTCGTGAGGGGGGTGCGATTACAGCTGCCCTGTTCCTGGAGCACTTCATAAATAAGGGCACAGCCTGGGCGCATCTGGACATTGCCGGCGTCGACTGGAACGACAGGAAGACGCCCCTGTGTCCAGAGGGCAACAGCGGCTTCGGAGCGCGCACTCTGCTTGAAATAGGCCGGGGGGATGACGTCCAGTGAACGGCATTGTATATCTTGTTGGTGCAGGCCCCGGAGATCCGGGACTGCTGACTCTTAAGGCCAGAGATATTCTGGCCAGTGCAGACGTGATCGTCTACGACGCTCTGGCCAACCCCAGCTTCCTGTCTTACTGCCGCAAGGACGCCGAAACTGTCTACGTAGGCAAGATTGCTGACAGGCATGCCCTGCCCCAGAAAGACATTAACGCTCTGCTGGTGTCCAAGGCCAGGGAAGGAAAAGTTGTAGCCCGCCTCAAGGGCGGCGATCCTTATATTTTCGGGCGCGGAGGTGAGGAGGCGCAGGAACTGCTGGCAGCCGGCGTGTCCTTCGTGGAGGTGCCCGGCATCTCGTCTACTGTGTCCGCTCCCGCCTACGCAGGCATACCTTTGACGCACAGAGACTACGCCTCGTCCGTGACCATAATCACCGGACATGAAAATCCCGACAAGGGAAAAAGTGTGCTGGACTGGCCGGCACTGGCGCGCAGTGCTTCTACCCTGGTCTTTGTCATGGGCATGAAGAACCTGCGAGACATCGTTGCACACCTTTTGGATGCCGGCATGGATCCGGCGACCCCGGCCGCCCTTGTCTACCGCGGCACCACACCCCGTCAGCGCTCCCTGGTGAGCACCCTTGCCGAACTGCCCGACGAAGCCAGACGACAGGCTTTCACCAATCCGTCGGTTATCGTGGTGGGCGAGGTCTGCAGGCTGCACCACGAACTCAACTGGTTTGAGAAAAGGCCTTTGTTCGGGCGCAGTGTGGTGGTAACCCGCGCCCGTGAGCAGGCCAGCGGTCTTGCCGCCAGTCTGGAAGCACTTGGTGCCGAGGTGGTGCAGTTTCCTGCCATCCGCATCGAGCCCCTGCCTGATGAGCCACTGCAGGCCGCTGTAGAAGAACTGGATAGCTACGACTTTGTGATCTTTACTTCAGTCAACGGCGTCCACCTGTTCTGGCAGGCCATGCGTAAGACGGGCCGGGATGCCAGAGCCTTTGCCGGCTGCCGTTTGGTGGCTATAGGGCCTGCTACGGCTGAGGCACTGGAAGGCCATGGCCTGCACGCTGACATCGTGCCCGACAAATACGTGGCCGAAGGCGTGATCGAAGCCATACAGAAATTCGGTCCGCTGCCCGGCAAGCGCTTTTTGCTGCCCAGGGCTGCACAGGCCCGTGAGATTCTGCCTGATGCTCTGCGCCAGGGGGGTGCCGTTGTCGACGTGCTGCCCTGCTACCGCACTGTACCCGAGGCCGCACCTGCAGCAACGATTCTGGAGCGCATCAAGGCCGGCGATGTAGACTGTGTGACCTTCGGCTCTTCATCCACTGTTGAAAACTTCCTTTCCCTGGTGCCTGCCGGCGTGCTGCGCGAGCATCCAGAGGTTGTGCTGGCGGCCATAGGTCCGGTCACTGCCCAGACATTGCGCAGACACGGCCTCGAGCCTTCTCTGCAGCCTGAGGAGTACACCATTCCGGCCCTGGTCAAGGCACTGGTCCGTTATTACAGCTCAACGCGCTGACACGCGCCCATATATTCCATCATGGTCCCGGCGGCCGCCTGCGTGCCCTGCGCGTCTGCCGGTCCAGGTGCACAAATCGGGTAGGAGGGGCGATTGCTCGCCCCGTCCTCCCACACCACCCACCGTA
>CAZJPT010000081.1:1726-7734 GCA_964547835.1 uncultured Desulfovibrio sp. | reverse complement strand
GGAGTAGGGGCCCGTAGAACGGGCGTGTATCTTTTCGTCGACCAGGTGGTGGAGCTTGAGCATGTACATAACGCCCACAGTGACCCTGTTTTTGAAGGGCTCTCCTGTACGGCCGTCGTACAATATGGTCTTGCCGTCGTTGTTGAGCCCGGCGCGCTCCATCCAGCCCCAGATTTCGTCCTCGGTAGCACCGTCGAAGACCGGGGTTCTGGTGACAATGCCGGTCTTGAGGCTGCGCACGGCATCAGCAAACGCTTCGTCGTCCATGGCATCCACGACTTTGTTGATGTCCTCGGACTGGAAGACGTCCTTGACTTCGTCACGGACCACCTGCATGGCTTTGCCGGAATCAACCAGCGCAGCCAGCTGACGACCGAGCTCCTTGGCGCACCAGCCCAGATGTGTCTCCATGATCTGGCCGATGTTCATGCGCGAGGGCACGCCCAGGGGGTTGAGCACGATGTCCACGGGCCTGCCGTCAGCAAAGAAGGGCATATCCTCCTCCGTGAGGATCATGGACACAACACCCTTGTTGCCATGGCGGCCGGCCATTTTGTCGCCCACGGAGAGCTTGCGCTTGATGGCCACGTAGACCTTGACCATGCGGATGACGCCGGGAGGCAGATCAGCCCCCTCGGTGACCTTCTCGCGCTTGCTGTCATACATACCCTTCACGAAGCTGAGCTGGCGTTCGTAGTCATCAAGGATGACAGCCACCTGATCGTTGGTATCGCGGTTTTTGAAGATGTTGGCAAACTTCTTCAAAGGAATCTTGGCCAGATGGGCGTGGGTGATGGAACCGCCGGCGTTCACAAGCGTTTCTGAAGAGCGCCTGGGATGCATGATGCTTATGGTCACCTGCTTGCCCAGGACAATGGGAGCGAGCTTATCGCGGAAGCGATCGCCCAGGATGCGGATGAGATCCGTTTCCTCCTGGTCGAGGACGGCAATTTCGCTTTCCTCAATGAGCTGGGTGCGCTTGTCCTTCTCGCCTGAGCGGCGGTTGAAGACCTTGACGTCGATGACCGTGCCCTCGACTCCCGGAGGAACCTTGAGGCTGGAGTTTTTCACATCCCTGGCCTTCTCGCCGAAGATGGCACGCAGCAGTTTTTCCTCAGGGGTGAGCTGTGTTTCGCCCTTGGGCGTAATCTTGCCCACCAGAATGTCGTCTGTCTTGACCGGAGCGCCGATGCGGATGATGCCCGATTCGTCCAGATTGCGGAGCATGTCGTCACCCACATTGGGAATATCGCGGGTGATTTCCTCAGGGCCCAGCTTGGTGTCGCGGGCCACTACCTCAAATTCTTCGATGTGTATGGAGGTAAAGGTGTCCTCCTTGACCACTTTCTCGGAAATGAGGATGGCGTCTTCGTAGTTGTAGCCGCACCAGGGCATGAAGGCCACAGTGAGGTTCTTGCCCAGAGCCAGAGTGCCGTTGTCGATACCCGGACCGTCAGCCAGGATGTCACCCTTGCGCACGTGCTGTCCGGGCATGCATGTGGCTTTCTGCCCGAAGCAGGTGTTCTGGTTGGATTTGTGGTACTTGAGGAGATCGTAGGCACGCACGCCGCTGGTTTTGGGATAGATGTCTCCCTCGTAGCTGACCACAATGCGGTTGGCGTCGACGTAACGCACAACACCGTCGGCAGGGGCTACGATGCACGCACCAGAATCCCTGGCCACGGTCACTTCCATGCCTGTGCCCACGATGGGACGCTCAGAGCGCAGAAGCGGCACGGCCTGGCGCTGCATGTTGGAGCCCATGAGGGCGCGGTTGGCGTCGTCGTGCTCAAGGAAGGGGATGAGGGCTGCGGAGATGGACACCATCTGTCCGGGAGCCACGTCCATGAGGGTGACCTGCTCTTTCGGGGCCACGGTCACCTCGCCGTGGGCACGCACTGTGAGCAGTTCGTCCACAAGACGCTTGTCCGAGTCCACACGGGCGTTGGCCTGAGCCACCACCTGTTCGCCAGTCTCGCGGGTTGCGTCGAGGCTGATGATCTCGTCCGTCTGCAGACAGTCGCGCACCACCCGGTAGGGGGTCTCGATAAAGCCGAATTCATTGACCTTTGCGTAGGTGGTCAGGGAGACAATGAGGCCGATGTTCGGGCCTTCGGGTGTCTCAATGGGGCAGATGCGACCGTAGTGCGAGGTGTGCACGTCGCGCACTTCGAACCCGGCACGCTCGCGGGTCAGGCCGCCAGGACCCAGGGCCGAGAGACGACGTTTGTGCGTGACCTCAGACAGGGCATTGGTCTGATCCATGAACTGGGAAAGCTGGCTCGTGCCAAAGAATTCCTTGAGGACTGCAGCTACGGGCTTGGGATTGATAAGGTCGTGCGGCATCAGGGTGCTGAGTTCCTGCGAGCTCATGCGCTCCTTGATGGCGCGTTCCATGCGCACAAGGCCGATACGGTACTGATTCTCCACCAGCTCGCCTACCAGACGCACGCGGCGGTTGCCCAGATGGTCGATGTCATCCGGGGCGCCGTTGGTGTCTTTAAGACGGCACAATTCCTTGATGGCGCGGATAAGATCCGTGTCAAGCAGGGTGCGGCAGGGCACGCGACCGCCCTGGCCGTCGTCTGCCATGGCATCCTCTGCCGGAATGTTGAGGCGCTGATTGAGCTTGTAGCGTCCTACCGGGCTGAGATCATAATAGTCCAGACTGCGGAAGATATTGGCAAAATAATTGCTGGCGATTTCCGGAGTAGGCGGGCTGGAGGGGCGCAGACGACGGTAGATTTCCTCGCGGGCCTTGATACCGGCCTTTTCGGTGTCCTCGTCCGGAATCTTGTCCAGCATGAGCGTGTCACGGATGCTGGACGAGGTGTGCGTGCCCTTGGTGTGCAGCACGGTGACGGTCTTGAAGCCTGCCTTGCGCAGAGTGTTCAGCAGCTCCTGGGTGACTTCGCTGGCGGACTCGGCAATGCGTTCGCCTGTATTTGGGTCATTGAGGTCTTCGGCCAGGAACATGCCGTTAATGGTCTCAGGACGCACCTCGATAGCCGGCAGTGTCGCACAGATTGTACGCCACTGACGGACAGTGATGCCCTTGCCGGCCTGGGCTATGATGTTTCCGTCTGCGTCAATGACGTCAGAGTAGGCCGGTTCCTTGCGCATATAGTCATCAAGCCCATCCCTGTTGCCGTATTCGGTCTTCAGGGCCAGGAAGAGGGCATCGGGAGCAAAGACGGCGCCATCGCGACGCAGTTCGGCAGGGGGCTCGAGGTAGTACGTTTCGCGCTCTTCTTCCGGATAGAAGGTGTCAAGGATATCCTTCTTGCTCATGCCCATGGCCTTGAACAGGATGGTCGCGGGCATTTTGCGCCGCCGGTCAATGCGGCAGTAGAGAATGTCCTTGTGATCGAAGTCGAAGTCGAGCCAGGAGCCGCGCATGGGGATGATGCGGCATGAGTAGAGCAGCTTGCGCGAAGCGTGCGTCTTGCCGCTGTCGTGCTCGAAAATGATGCCTGGAGAGCGCTGCAGCTGATTGACAATGACGCGCTCTGTGCCGTTGACGATGAACGTCCCCTTTTCCGTCATGAGGGGCAGGTTTCCGAAGTAGATTTTCTGCTCCTTCATGTCGCGCAGTGTGCGCTCGCCGGACTCATCCACGTCAAAGACCACAAGACGGACCATGATGCGCAAAGGCGCCTCGTAGGTCAGGCCCTTGGAAATGCATTCGGCCTGATCGTACTTGGGTTCCTCTATCTCATAGCTGATAAATTCCAGTGACGCGGTTCTGTTGAAATCCACGATCGGGAAAACAGTGCGGAAGACACCTTCCAGACCGACGTCAGGAAGGCGCTCCGAGGCGGGAACACCCTCCTGGAGAAATTTGGAGTAGCTGTCGATCTGCAGCGTGAGCAGATGCGGGATGGGTGTGTCGACCTTAATCCTGCCGAACTGCTTTATGAGTTGTCCCATAGGTTCCTCGAAGGCGTGTTGTGCATCTTTTGCGCGACTTCTGACATTATCTTCTCAACTGGCGCGCGGGGACACAGCTGTTGTGAGGGTATCGGGCGTGACGGAAAAAAAGCGCAAACAAGCCGCTTCCCTTCGGACCTTTTTCTTCCGGGGAAGAGGCTGTGCGTCGTGGCTGGCTTGAGGGAGTGAAGAAATGGCTGTCCTCCTCCTCCCAGTGTATGAGTTGCATGAAAAAATTACATCAGATGCATCTTACTGGCAAGGGTCAGACAAACAAAAAAAAGAGGGAGCCTGCCCGCGGGAAGGCCCCCACATAAAACTTCGCCCGACCGTTTACTTCACTTCGACAACGGCACCAACGTCGGCCAGCTGCTTGCGGGCGGCTTCGGCGTCGTCCTTGGACACGGCTTCCTTGATGGTGGAAGGCAGGTTGTCGACCTTGTCCTTGGCCTCCTTCAGGCCAAGGCTGGTCAGGGCGCGCACAACCTTGATGACAGCGATCTTGTTGGCGCCGCATTCCTTCAGGATAACATCGAACTCAGTCTTTTCCTCGGCAGGCTCAGCAGCCTCGGCAGCCGGGGCGGCAGCCACGGCGACGGCCGGAGCAGCAGCAGAAACGCCGAACTTCTCTTCGAGCTCCTTAATCAGACCAGCCAGTTCGAGGACGGACATGTTGCTGATGAATTCAATGACTTCTTCTTTGGTAACGGCCATGGTTATTTCTCCTATGGAAATCTTCTTGCTAGAGCAGTTCAGGCGGCTTCACCGCTTTTCTTTTCCTCAATGGCCTTGAGCGCATACAAAAGACCGCGCACAACATTGGCCAGGACGGAAACGAAGCTGGTAGGTACGGCGTTCATGGTGGCAAGCAGGTGCGCCAGCAGCTGTTCGCGGCCAGGCAGCTTGGCCAGAGCCTCAACGTCCTCGGCGGTCATGGCTTTGCCTTCAATGCTGCCGCCGCGGATAGTCTGCGTCTTGCTGGTCTTGACAAACTTGCTGAGCGCCTTGGCCACCGCAACGGGGTCATCGTATCCAAGGGTCACGCCCGTGTTGTCATGAAACTCGTTCTTGAGCACGTCGTGTTTGCCGTCAGTGAAGGCAATTCGACCCAGAGTGTTTTTAATGACGATGTACTCGCCACCCGCGTTGCGCAGCTCCACTCTCAGGTTGGTCGACTCCTCCACCGTGGTACCCTTGAATTCGGTCATAACAGCAATGGAGGCCTTGTTGGCTTTCGCCCGGATATCCTCGATTATTGCCGCTTTTTGAGACCTGTCCACGTGAAACTCCTTCACGTTAGGGTTGCCAGGGGGAAGTCGAGCCGATGTCTGGGCGGGATTTATGCCATGTCAAACAAGACTACCTGCCGTCTTCGACTCGATTTCCTGATGCCATTGCCGGCGGGATTTCTCCCGCGTTGGTTTTTGACACTCCCCACTTGCAAAGGCGGGGTTCTCGCTTCTTCCATAGCAGGCTTCCGGGCTTTCGCCTTCGAAGATCCTGCACCATGTCCACGAGCGTAAATTCGGGGATGTCCTGCCCTATTTTAATTTGTCCATGCCCGCTTTGTGCGGGAGCGGCATGCATCCCATCGCTACAGCCAGGGTATTATGCCGCATGGAATAAAGTCCCCCGAGAAACAGCTCTCCGCTCAGGCGCCGCCTTCGAGAAATTTCTTGACCTGGGACATGTCCACCTTGAAGCCAGGGCCCATGGTAGTGGACACGGTCATGGAGACAAGGTAGGTGCCCTTGGCTGCAGAGGGCTTCAGGCGCACAACCGTGTCAATGAGGGCCTTGAGGTTGCCCAGGATTTTTTCGGGGCCGAAGCTCACCTTGCCAAGAGGGGCGTGCAGGACGCCGGCCTTGTCAACGCGAAAATCAACGCGACCGGCCTTCAGCTCGGTGACGGCCTTGGTGACGTCAAAGGTCACAGTACCGGTCTTGGCGTTGGGCATAAGACCGCGGGGACCAAGCAGACGACCAATGCGGCCTACCAGGGCCATGACATCGGGAGTGGCCACAGCGGCGTCGAACTCGAGGAAGCCTTCGTCCTTAATCTTGTTGACCAGATCTTCG
>CAZJPT010000081.1:1221-1716 GCA_964547835.1 uncultured Desulfovibrio sp. | reverse complement strand
CCGACCACATCGGCGCCGGCGGCGCGGGCTTCAGCCTGCTTCTCGCCCTTGCAGAAGACGGCCACACGAACGGTTTTGCCGAGGCCGTGAGGAAGGGTGCAGGCGCCACGTACCATCTGGTCCGAGTATTTGGGGTCGACGCCAAGACAGATGGCGACGTCAACCGTCTCGTCAAATTTGGCAAAAGAGGCGGCGATAGATTTGCTCACGGCCTCCTGGACGGAATAACGATCCTCGGGACGTATGTCCTTGCGGGCATTGAGCAGATTTTTTCCGTGCTTGGGCATTGTCGTTTCCTTCAGTCTATCTCCTGCCCGGGGCACGCTGTGAGCTCCAGAGCAGTGCAATTGATAAGCGGGATCAGGTCTGGCGCGAAGCCTACTTGACGTCAACACCCATGCTGCGGGCGGTGCCCTCAATGGATCTCATGGCAGCCTCCAGGGAGGCGGCGTTGAGATCAGGCATCTTCAGCCTGGCGATTTCCTCAACCTGGGC
>CAZJPT010000081.1:0-1211 GCA_964547835.1 uncultured Desulfovibrio sp. | reverse complement strand
GACCTTGTTACGGTTCGGCACACCTGAAGCCTTCTCCAGCTTACAAGCCTTCATAATGAGCACAGAAGCCGGCGGAGTCTTGGTGATGAAGGTAAAGGAACGATCGGCGTACACAGTAATGACAACGGGAATGATCATTCCCTTCTGATCCTGGGTACGCGCATTGAACTCCTTGCAAAAGCCCATGATGTTCAGGCCGTGCTGGCCCAGAGCAGGACCGACCGGCGGGGAGGGGTTGGCGGCCCCGGCGGGGATCTGCAGTTTTACTTTGGCAACAATTTTCTTGGCCATTGAATTGTATCCTCAAAAATAACAACAGAGGCCACGCCCCCGTTGTTGTAAAAAAGCACGCCCTGCCAGGCCCTATTCCTTGGACACCTGCACGAAGTCCAGTTCGACGGGGATTTGCCGTCCGAAGATGGAGACTGAGACGCGCAACTTGCCCTTTTCGTAATTTACCTCGTCCACGACTCCGTTGAATCCGGAGAAGGGGCCGTCAATAATGCGCACTTCTTCGCCCCTGTCAAAATTGTACTTGGGACGGGGCGCCTCGTTGCCACTTTGCGCACGGGACAGAATATTGGAAATCTCCTCCTCCTTGATGGGGGTAGGATCGTTCCTTGCGCCGATAAAGCCAGTCACCTTGGGGATGTTCTGCACAAGGTTCATGCAATGAGGTTCCTTGAACATGTGCACCATGACATACCCGGGGTAGAGCTTGCGCGTCGTCGTGCGCTTTGTGCCGGACTTGGAGAGCTCGATGACGCGTTCTACAGGCACGAGACAATCAAGGATGAGTCCATTGTCCTCACCTCTTTTTCTCATTTCCATAATGGTCTTCTGCACACGCTGCTCATAGCCGGAATAGGTGTGCAGAAGGTACCAGCGCGCCTCTTTCCTGGGTTCCTCAGCCTGTTCCTCGGAGATGAAGATTTCGTCGTCCATAGATATCCCACATTATGAGAGGAAGGACTTAATCAGACTGGAGAGCCCCAGGTCCACGAGACCAAAAAGTATCGCCATGACCGCCACAAAGCTGAGAACGAGAATGGTTGCCTTGCGGGTCTCAGCCAGGGGAGGCCATGTCACTTTGCGCAGCTCGGCTCTGGAATTCTCAACGTAGTCGAGGAAGCGGCGCACAGGATTGGGCTTTTCCTGCACGACCTCCTGGGGCTTCCTGGCGGGAGTGGTCTTTGTAGCCATGGCTTGCT
>CAZJPT010000080.1:4488-7740 GCA_964547835.1 uncultured Desulfovibrio sp. | reverse complement strand
CATCTTAACACAGTGCTTTTATGTACAGTCTTGTGCGTTTTGAGACGTCCTCTCAGTATCCCATCACTCCATACTCACGAATCAACGAAATAACCTTATCCATATAGGTAAAGTCATTTTTCAGCCTGATTCTTGCCTTGATTTCATGATACAGTTCCATCTTTGTATAGCTGTTAATACAGTCTATGGCCTTCTCTGTATCAGTGTCAAACAGACGCAGCACTCTGCCAGGGCCAAGATTATAAGCGGCTATGGTACACAGCATTCTTGATTCCCCGTCCCTTACTCTGCCGAAATAGCGCGTACTGAGCAGGCGCAGATAGTGGGCGCCATAGCGGACGTTTGTCTCAGGATCAAAAAGTACGTGCCCTGCCACGCGTTCCCTGGGACTGACAAGAACCGGCAAGCCATCTTCTCCGGAATGCCTGTCGTTGTCCCTGAAGCGCTTATGTCTGAAAGCTTTTGACGGTCGGGCCAGCACGGCACCGACGTCATGCCCCAGAAGCTCTGCCACCTCAGCACCTGCTTCACTTGGAATAATCTGCATCAACCCCATGGCGTTGCTGTTGCTGACAAGGGTAGGCCGTCCAGAGCTTTCCACCTGCATGACGGCCAGAAGCAGGGCCACGGGTACGCCGGTTTCGTGTGAATAGCGGCGCGCCAGGTCAAGATAGCTGAGAACAGGGGCCTTATGGCCGAGCCCCTTGCGGTGTGGCACGTAGTCATATGCATAGTGCATTTTCAGGTTGCGTTCACGCAGGTCCATGATGCCGTATTCTGTCCAGCCAGACACGGCCCAGCGCAGGGGATAGCCAAACTGATCCAGCGCCTCTCCACGGCGGTGCGACTGATAAAAAAAAGATGTCGGCGTGCTGGACTCAAGCAATGGCATGAGCACGTGCGCAACAGGCCTTCCTGCCCTGTGTGGCTCCAGTATCACGCGCCATGTCCTTTCTATGGGGACCACACAGCTGACCAGCATCTCCCGCCGCTCCTTCAAGCGCTGACAGAGACTTGAAAGGGCTCTGAGTTCAAACACGAGCACAAGCATCAGCGCCAGAACAATCATCCGCTGCGCCGATCGCACATCTCGCATTTCCGCCGTATCACGCCGCAAATTTTTATTCCTCCATAGCCATTTGCCTGTGTTTTGAATTTGCCATACTTTCGCTTGTACTGCAAAGTGTGTATAAAATGACCGACGCACAAACGCGCAATGCCAGAGGCTTGTTTTTCATGTCACGTCCCCGTCCCCTGCCCGTTCTTGAAATCCCCCCGCAGCCGCAAACTCTGCCCATTGGAAGGGACAAACCCTGGCTCGCCCCCCTTGCCGGTTATTCCGATCTCCCCTTCCGGGCTCTGTGCCGTGAATATGGCGCAGCTGTATGCGTGACCGAAATGGTCAGCGCAAAGGGCCTGGAATACGACAGCCGGGAAACCTGGGCGGTGCTGGCGACAGACAAAGCTGACACCCCCCTGCTGGTGCAGCTTTTCGGGGCAGAAGCTGACATTCTCGGTCGGGCAGTGGCCCGACTCCGCGACATGGGTTTTGCCTGGTTTGACCTCAACATGGGCTGCTCAGTGCCCAAGGTCGCCCGCCAGGGGGCTGGTTCGGCCATGCTCAAGGACCCGGGCAACGCCCTGCGCTGCGCCAGGGCCATGATCGCCGCTGCCGGCAAGGGGCACGTCACCTTCAAACTGCGCCTCGGCATCGGGGAGGACAACCAGAACTGGCTGGAGACTGCCCTGCGTCTGCAGGATGCCGGTGCCGGCTGCATCACCCTGCATCCGCGCACAGCCAGACAGGGCTTTGGCGGAGAAGCGCGCTGGGAGGCACTGGCCAGGGCCGCAGAGGCCATCACTATTCCCGTCATAGCTTCCGGCGATCTGCTGAGCGCTGAAGCCGGACTCAGATGCCTGGACACTACAGGTGTGCACGGACTCATGTACGCCCGCGGAGCATTGACCAATCCCGCAATTTTCGCCGAGCACATGGCCCTGATCCGGGGAGCCCCCAAACCGCGGTGGACGCGGACAGACCTCAAGAACATGATACGCCGGCACATGGAGCTCATCACCCGTTACGGAAACGAGGAGAATGCGCTCTTTCGTCTGCGCAGTATTGTTCCCCGCTACGTGCGCTCCTTTCCCGGCATACGCAGACTGCGGCAGCAGATGTGCCAGTGCCGGAGCTTCGCCGAGCTTGACGACATTCTCAACACCTTCCTGAACGTGGACGACAGCCCTGTACCGTCCCCTGTTTCGGAAACGCAAAGAGACGCCATAGAACAAGGATAAAGCCATGCAGGTATTACGTGCCAAAACAGCCGGCTTTTGCATGGGCGTAAGTCTCGCCCTGCATAAACTTGACAACGCCATACGCTGGAATGCTACGGGAAAGGACAAGCGCCTATGCACGCTCGGGCCCATTATTCATAACCCGCAGGTGCTGGCTGATTACAGTTCACGCGGCGTCACCTGTCTCAATGACACTGCCTCGATTACGAAAAACGATGTTGTGGTCATCCGTGCACACGGCATCACAAGGCAGGTGGAGAATGACCTGCGTGCCCGGAATGCCATTATCATCGACGCCACCTGCCCCAGAGTCAAAAAAGCCCAGACGTCCATCGCCACGGCCACAGAAGACGGCTCCTCGTTGCTGCTCTTCGGCGAGGCCGAGCACCCCGAGGTGCGCGGCCTGCTTTCCTACGCCCATGGGGAGGCACACGTTTTTGCTGACATGAAGTCACTGCAGGCCATGCCTCTGTCCCCGGCAGTTTCCTGGGTGCTGGCCTCGCAAACTACACAGGACGCGGGTCTCTTTACGGAAATCCTCGCCTGGCTGGAAAAGCGCCTGCCCAATTTGCGCGTGCTGTCCACTATCTGCGACGCCACGGGTGAGCGACAGGAGGAGGCCCGCTCCATCTCCAGCAGGCAGGACGTAGACGCCATGGTCGTCATCGGCGGCCGTCAGAGCGGCAATACCCGCCGTCTGGCCAGTCTGGCTGCGGAAAGCGGCGTCACCACCTGGCACGTGGAATCCATTCAGGAACTGTCGCCGGCTGATTTCGACGGTGTAAAAGTTGTGGGACTAACTGCCGGCGCCTCGACGCCCAAAGCCCTCATCAATGATGCCGAGGCCTGGTTGTCCGCCATCTCCACAGCCCATGAATGAGCCTTTCCTTCCCGGCGCATATGCCAGCCTCAAAAACCACCAGCAAGGGACCAAAATTTTCCGTATGGTTTGCG
>CAZJPT010000080.1:0-4388 GCA_964547835.1 uncultured Desulfovibrio sp. | reverse complement strand
TATGCCAGCCTCAAAAACCACCAGCAAGGGACCAAAATTTTCCGTATGGTTTGCGAGCCACGATGTATTGAGCCTGGCCGGCACGAAGGCACGCTTCGGTCTGTCATGCAAATACGTCACCGCCCTGCTCGAGTATCTGGATCAGGAGCGAGACACGGTATGCGTTGCTGAAAAGCACCAGTTCTGTACCCGCCAGCGCTCCACAACGGGCCTCCCCGTTTTCTTCCGAAGGAGTTGTCATGCCAAGAAAAATTATCATCATCGGCGGCGTCGCCCTTGGCCCCAAGGCCGCATGCCGCTGCAAGCGCCTTGACCCGGCGGCAGAAGTCACGCTGTTCGACGAGAACACGCTCATCTCTTACGGAGGCTGCGGCATCCCCTACTTTGTTGGCGGCGATATACAGAATGTGAAGGACCTGTGCTCCACGCCCTACCATACTGTCCGTGATCCTGAATTCTTTGCCACAATGAAGGGCGTTGACGTCAAGATCAACACCAGAGTGACGACCATAGATCGCAAAACCAGGAGCGTGACCGCCCGTAATCTGCTCACCGGCGAGGAGAGCGTCTACCCATACGACAAACTCGTGCTGGCCACAGGTGCCAGCCCGCGCCTGCCTGATGTGCCCGGCGCAGACCTGAAGAACGTTTGCACACTGACCAGACTCGAAGCCGCTGAAGCCATCCGCAAACAGATGGAGGGCAGCGCCGTCACAGAGGCCGTGGTGGTCGGTGGCGGCTTCATCGGCCTTGAGGCCGCCGTGGCCATGGCCGACATGTGGGGCGTCAAGGTCAGCGTGGTCGAAATGATGGATCAGGTGCTGCCTGGTGTTCTCTCCAGTACCATGAGCGCCATGGCCGCCCATGATCTGCGCACGCACGGCGTAGACGTTTACACGGGCGAAAAGGTACTGCGCATTGAAGGCGCTGACGGCAGGGTCAGCAAGGTCGTCACCGACAAGCGCAGCATCGAGGCCCAGCTGGTCATTTACTCCATCGGTTTCATCCCCAACGGGCAGCTTGCAAAGGACGCAGGTCTGGAAGTAGACAGCCGCGGCGCCGTGGTGGTCAACGAACACATGCAGACATCTGACCCGGACATCTATGCAGGCGGCGACTGCTGCTCCATCAAGAACTTGATCACTGGAAAACCCGGGTACATGCCCCTGGGCAGCATGGCCAACCGGCAGGGCCGTGTCATTGGGACTGAAATCGCCGGAGGCTCAGCCACCTTCCCGGGCTATGTAGGCACCTGGGCTGTAAAACTGTTCGACATGTCTTTCTGCGGTACAGGCCTGACCATCGATGGCGCCCGCAGGGAAGGGTATGATGCTGTCAGCGTCAGTGTTGAACAGCTGGACAAGGCGCACTTCTATCCGGAGAAGAGCATGATGAGCCTGGAGATGGTGGCCGAAAAAGGCTCGCGCCGTGTGCTGGGCCTGCAGGGGGCCTGCTCCGATGGCAGCTCCCTTAAGGCCCGCGTGGATGCCGTGGCCGGCGTGCTGCAGTTCGCCAGACCTGCGGTAGATGACATCAGCGTGCTTGAAGTCAGCTATGCCCCGCCCTTCGCGGCAGCCATGGACGTGGTCAACGTGGTGGCCAACGTCATGGACAACGTGCTCGCCGGCCGCGTGCAGATGCTCACGGCCCTCGAGTTTATGGAGCTGTGGAAAAACCGCGACAGCAATAACGTCTTCTTCGTGGACAACAGACCACAGGCTGCAGGCGAGGCCACGCAGGCCAGGCATCCGGAATGGCACGCCATCTCCCTTGAGGCCATGCAGACCCGCTGGAATGAGGTGCCAAAGGATCAGCCCGTAGCGCTCATCTGCAACACAGGTCTGCGTTCCTACGATTCTGCCCTTGTCCTTGCCCGCCATGGCATCACAAATGTGAAGCAGTCCATGGGCGGCATGCAGGCTGTCCTCAAAACGGGTCAGACCGTCTGAGCCCCCGGGCGTCAGGACATCTGAAGCAAACAGGGATAACCTGCTTCCCAGAAATTTGATTGTTCCGACAGGCCCCCGCAAGGGGGCTTTTTCGAACTGCCAGCTCTGCGCTGCAGCAAAAGTCCTGCATGTCTTGCCGGAGCATGGCTGAAGCTATGCTTTACAGATCCTGACAGACCTTTTGGATGGCCGGTTGCCAGAATTCATGAAATTCCAGGGAGGACATCAATGCCACTGCGTCAAACAGGACGGCACCGTCCGTGTCCAGGAACAAACGGAAACGACGACCTCTGCTGTGCCCAATGAGCCAGCCGCAGCCGGCATGCTGGAGAGAGCATGCCAAGCCGAGTCACCCGGAAGCAGCACTCAGGCTGAAGAAAACCCACGCTCACCAGGACGGATGGCCGCGGGGCTGCCGGATTGTGCTGAGTCATTACCAGATGCGGCGTAAAGCCCCTCGCTTCAGCAATGGGGATACAAGCCGCTTTCGCCCAGGCATGATCTTTCTGCTTGCGTTAGATATCTGTATTCTGTAGATTATTTTCCGCATAGGGCAGGATATGCTCGAATCTGCGCTCGTGGACATTCATGTGAGACCTCCGGAAGCGAAAGCCAGAGAGGCTGTGGTGGAAGAAGCGAGAATCCCCCCGCCTTCCGGCGTGGGGAGTGTCAAGGCAGAGCCCGTCACAAGGGCGGGCTTCTCACGGGAATATTGCTGACTCTTCATGTGAAGACGTCCTGCAAGCAACATAAAAATTTGTTGACCACTGAAAGAATGCACTTCAAAGATTTGCTACCGCTCTCCTGTTTGTTGTGAGTTTGTAAAAACACAATATCACAGGACGAGCCTTTTTTTATCAGTTCAAGTTTTTCCCCAGATAAATCAAACATACATGGCATGTGTCTTCTCTTCTACTGTTCAGTCAATCAAATTTATGATATAGAGAAGCAGCAGCCAGATTCAGAGGACGTCTCAAACGCACAAGACTGTACATAAAAGCAATGTGTTAAGATGGTGTATCCAGAGTTTTGAGATCTCCTCTCAGGCTCCGCGTTGCCGTCCCGCAATCATGTAAGGCAAGGCAGCCCCTCATAATATAGTATCATCAACTATCCTGTTCCTACGGAGGACATTATGGCAAAAATGAAAACCATGGACGGCAACACAGCGACAGCGTGGATCGCGTATGCCATGTCCGAAACTGCAGCCATCTATCCTATCACCCCTTCTTCTGTCATGGGTGAAGTCGTTGATGAGATGGCTGCCAATGGCACCAAAAATATCATGGGGCAGACTGTGTCTGTGCGGGAGATGCAATCCGAGGCTGGTGCCGCCGGTGCCGTGCACGGCATGCTGTCTGCCGGCTCTCTGACTTCTACATACACGGCCTCGCAGGGCCTGCTTTTGATGATTCCCAACATGTACAAGATCGCCGGCGAACTTCTTCCCGGCGTCTTTCATGTTTCCGCCCGTGCGCTAGCCAGCCACGCCCTGTCCATCTTCGGTGATCATCAGGACGTCATGGCCTGCCGCCAGACCGGCTTTTCCATGCTGTGTTCCTGTTCCGTCCAGGAATGCATGGACCTCGCGCTGGTGGCCCATCTTTCGGCCATCGAGTCCAGCGTGCCCATGCTGCATTTCTTTGACGGTTTCCGTACCTCGCACGAAATCCAGAAGATCGCTGTCATTGACTACGAGGACATCAAGAAACTGGTTCCCTGGGACGCTATCGCCGAATTCCGTGACCGCGCCATGAACCCGCACCATCCCAATATTCGCGGCACAGCACAAAACCCCGACATCTACTTCCAGAACATAGAAGCCGGCAATGCCTTCCATGATGCCGTGCCGGCCATCGTCGAGGCAAACATGCAGAAAGTGGCAGCCATCACCGGCCGCCGCCATCACCTGTTCGAGTACTCCGGCGCCCCGGACGCTGAACGCGTGATCATCAGCATGGGCTCGTCCTGTGAGGTCATTGACGAAACCATGCAGCACCTGCTGGCCAGGGGCGAAAAAGTCGGCCTGGTGCGCGTGCATCTGTATCGTCCCTTCTCTGCCGGGCATTTCCTCAAGGCCCTGCCTGCCACCACCCGCACCATCACTGTCCTCGACCGCACCAAGGAACATGGCTCCCTGGGCGAGCCCCTGTACCTCGACGTGTGCACCACACTCAAGGAAAATGGCAACGGCCTCACACCCAGGGTTGTCGGCGGCCGCTATGGTCTTGGCTCAAAAGACTTCACTCCCGGCATGATCAAGGCCGTCTATGACAACATGCTGGCCCTCGAGCCCAGAAATCACTTCACCGTAGGCATCAATGACGACGTGACCCATCTGTCTCTGGATGTTGAGGAGGAACTTGACACCGTGCCCGAAGGCACCATTCAGTGCAAGTTCTTCGGTCTCGGCGCCGATGGTACCGTAGGTGCCAACAA
>CAZJPT010000079.1:0-7742 GCA_964547835.1 uncultured Desulfovibrio sp. | reverse complement strand
GTTGCCAAGGCCGAGAAGCGCCGCGCCCTTGAGAAGTAGACCGGGCCCTCGGCACGGAAGGAGCAAGGAATGAGCGAACTGACACTGGAAGTCGTCACGCCTGACAAGACCGTCGTCAGCACCCCGGCCGTGGCGGTCACGTGCCCTGGCGTCGCGGGTGAGTTCGGCGTCCTCAAAGACCACATCTCACTTCTGTCCGGCTTGAAAATCGGCGCATTACGCTACAGAACTGATTCCGGCGATGAACACTACGTGTTTATCAACAACGGCTTTGTTGACGTGAACAACAATGTGCTCACGGTTCTTGCCGAATCCGCGGAACGCGCCGAGGACATTGACGTCTCGCGCGCCGAGGCGGCAAAGGCGCGCGCCGAGGCGCGGCTGGCTGACACCTCTGAAAACATCGACCATAGCCGGGCCGAGGCCGCTCTGTACCGTGCGGTCACTCGCCTCGCCATGGCCGGCAAAAAATAATCTCTCTCAGCTCTGACGTTGCAAGGGGATCGGACGCGTCCGATCCCCTTTTCGCATGCACGGCCCTTCACCTGTCAGCTGCCGGCGGCACTTGTCATCCGCGCGTTTTTGGCACAAAGAAGGAACGCGGGACACGTCAACTCCTGTCCATCCCCTTCAGCACAAAAACGTCTCAGCCGGCGTTTGTCTCTTGAACGGGCATTTCCTCAGCAGCAGACACCATGCATTTCTTCCGGGCCTCCTGGTCCGGCACACGAGCCTGCCTTCATGACAGATCTGAAACACATCCGGAATTTCTGCATCATCGCCCATATCGATCACGGCAAATCCACCCTCGCAGACCGCATCCTGGAAATCACCAGAATGGTCAGCGCCCGCGAGGCCAGGGAGCAGTACCTGGACCGCATGGACATTGAGCGCGAGCGCGGCATCACCATCAAGGCCCAGACCGTGCGCATTCCCTATACAGCCAGGGACGGTCAGGAATACGAGTTCAATCTTCTGGACACACCTGGCCATGTGGACTTCAACTACGAAGTCTCCCGCTCCCTTGCCGCCTGTGAAGGGGCGCTGCTGGTCGTAGACGCCACCCAGGGCGTTGAGGCCCAGACGCTGGGCAACGTCTATCTGGCCATGGATCAGAATGTGGAAATCATCCCCGTGCTCAATAAAATCGATCTGCCTTCGGCCCACCAGGACGAGGTCAAGGAAGAAATTGAAGACATTATCGGCCTTGACTGCACGGACGCTCTGGAGTGTTCAGCCAAGACAGGCGAGGGGGTCGGGGAAATCCTCGAGGCCATTGTCCATCGCCTTCCTCCGCCCCAGGGAGATCCTGACGCGCCCCTGCAGTGTCTCATCTTTGACTCATGGTACGACAGCTATCAGGGCGTGGTCGTGCTCTTCCGTGTCATTGATGGAACTATCCGCCTCAATGACCGCATCCGCCTCATGAATACCGGCAAGGAGTATGAAGTTCTCAGGCTCGGAGTCTTCTCGCCAGAAGCCAGAGACATTGCCTCGCTGCACGCTGGTGAGGTGGGTTTTTTATGTGGTTCCATCAAGGAACTGAGCGACGCCAGGGTGGGCGATACCATCACCCTGGTCAATAATCCGGCCAGTGAGCCCGTGCCCGACTTCAAGGACGTGCAGCCCATGGTTTTCTGCGGCTTCTATCCTTCGGAATCGGACAGGTACGAAGCCCTCAAGGCAGCCCTGGAAAAGCTGCAGCTTAACGATGCCTCCTTCCACTTTGAGCCAGAGACCTCGCAGGCCCTGGGATTCGGCTTCCGCTGCGGCTTTCTGGGACTTCTCCACATGGAAATTATCCAGGAGCGCCTGGAGCGGGAATTCGAGATGTCCCTCATAGCGACGGCGCCTTCGGTCATTTACAAATGTGTGACCACAGACGACGAGACTCTGGAGATCCACAACCCCGCACATCTGCCCGAGCCCACCCATATCAAAGCCATGTACGAGCCCTTTGTCGACCTCGACATACACGTCCCCAACGAATATGTGGGCAACATCATGAAGCTGTGCGAGGAAAAGCGCGGCGTACAGAAAAATCTGCAGTACGCCACAGCCAATCGCGTCATTGTCAGCTACGAAATACCCTTTGCCGAAATTGTCTACGACTTTTTTGACCGCATGAAATCCGTGACCAGGGGATACGCCTCCATGGACTATCATCCTGCCGGATACAGGGAATCAGATCTTGTCAAGCTTGACATCCTGCTCAACGGCGAACAGGTGGACGCGCTGGCTGTCATCGTGCACCGCTCCAACGCCTATCCCTACGGGCGCGCCCTTGCCCTCAAGCTGAAGCGCACCATACCCCGCCAGCTTTTCGCCGTAGCCATTCAGGCGGCCATAGGCCAGAAGATCATCGCCAGAGAAACCGTCACCCCCTTCCGCAAGGACGTGACAGCCAAATGCTATGGCGGTGACATTACCCGTAAGCGCAAGCTCTTGGAAAAACAAAAGGAAGGCAAGCGCCGCATGAAGCGCATGGGCAACGTGGAGCTGCCCCAGGAAGCCTTTCTGGCCGCTCTCACCGTGGGCAGGGACTAAGCAGACCATAACAGGCAGGGCATGTGCCTCTGCCTGTTTTACTTCCTGCCCCGGCGGGTCGCAGTCTTTGTTCCTTCCGTGTCAGGCCCTGCCTGCCCTTTGTCTGAACAGTCCCGGCAGCGCCAGGTAGAGTCTGGCAGCCGGCGTGAAGCAGCATGATGGCAGCCAGCTGAGAAGACGCAGGGCCAGCATCTTGCGATCGCTCATGCCGTAGGGAGCGACAAGCGCCCTGGCCTCGGCCCCCCTGCCCGCCTGCCACAGAGCCAGCGCCTCCTGAAAGTCCGTGCGGCGTACAATTGCCTCCACCAGATCCGCGTGCTCCTGCGCATAGCCCGGATAGAGACGCTGATGCTTGGCCAAGATGGCCCGCGTTTCCGTAGCGAACTCGGCAAAGCGGCGGAAGGTGGTGTTTGCACCGTGCACGCGCCACACTGTGAGGGGCTCGTCCACGTAATCCAGCTCCCAGTCATGAGCCACGCGGTAGAAGACATCGGCTTCCTCGCAGACGTTAAGGCTTTCGTCAAACCAGCCACCAGACCAGGAGTCATCGTCTGTAAGCGAAGCCAGCGCCTCGCGCCGCAGTACTGCCGAGGACATGGAAATCCACTGGCGCAGCATGAGACTTGCAAAAACCATGCCGCGTCCCGGTGCTGCCCCCTCGAAAACACGGCGCAAAACACGCCTGCCGTCAAAAACAAGCGTGTCCGTAGTCACCAGGCCCACCCTGGGGGCGTTTTCAAAAAGGGTCAGCTGACGCTCGAGCTTCTCAGGCTTCCATATGTCATCGCAGTCCAGAAAGGCGATGAAGCGTCCCCTGGCCTGCGCTATGGCCAGGTTGCGGCCGGCTCCCAGGGGAACAACGTGCGTCCCTCTGAAATAGCGCACCCTGGAACCATAACATTGCGCAATGGCCGGACTGTCGTCTGTTGAACAATTATCCCAGAAGACAATCTCAAAATCCTGGAAGGTCTGCGCCATCACGCTGTCCATGGCCTCCCGCAGGTATTTTGAGCTGTTCAGGCAGTTCATGATGACCGATACACAGGGCGTATTCACAGGGCTCTCCCATTTGTGCGTTGAGGATGTCAGCAGGTGGCATCCAGGGCTTCGCAGACTGCATTGCAGACAAGGTGCACATCGTCTTCGCTCAGACCGGGATGCAGGGGCAGCGTCATGAGCTCGGAGAAAAGTCGTTCGGTCACGGGGAGCGCTGCAGAAGACTTGAAATAGCTGAGCAGATGGTTGGGCTTGTAGTGCACGCCAACAGGAATGTCCCTGTCGAGCAGGTACTGGCGCACTGCGGGCATACATCCGTTGAGCACTCGCAGGGGCTGGATGTGGGGAATAATGTCATCCTCGTCGCTGACACGCAGAAAGGCCAGGCGTGCATCCTGCCCCAGAAGTTCTTTGTAGAGGGCCTGCAGGCGCTGCCTTGCCGGTTTGAACTCGCTGTCCAGGCGGGTCAGCTGCACCCTGCCTATGGCTGCCATGATATTGCTCATGTGGAAGCGCCAGCCCTGTCTTGCCACGTCCGGATCCCAGATGCGGCCGCCAGTGAAACGGGCCTGCGTGTCACTGGCCACGCTCAGCAGACGAGCGTCCTGCATGATGCGGGCCTCGTCAGCGTTTGCAGCCACCACAAGGCCGCCCTCGCCGGAAGTGATGTTCTTGATGCCGTCGAAGCTGAAGCAGATGACGTCGCCAAAGCTCCCTATTTTTCTGCCCTTGTGCAGACAGCCGAAGGCATGGGCTGCGTCTTCAACCACACGCAGACCGTTCCGGGCGGCGAAGTCATGGACTGCGTCAAGTCCCCAGGGATTGCTGGCGTAGTGCACCGGCATAATGGCAAACGTGTCCGGACGCAGACGCCTGGCTGCGTCTTCCAGGTCAATGGTCCCTGTGTCGGGCAGAACCTCACAGGCCACAGGCTCGCATCCGCAGGCAGTGATGGCTTGAAAGGAAGCCACAAAGGTCAGGGACGGCACCAGAACAGAACCACGCACCCCCTGGCCGAAACGGCCCGGGGCTACTGCGTCCACGCCCAAGGTCAGGGCCGCGGTCCCTGTGCTGGCGCTGACCAGTCTGTTCCTGTCTACACCAAGGTAGGCTGCCAGATCCTCCTCGAAGCGGCGCACCTCAGTGCCCATGCCAAGATACCCGTCCTCCACAATGACGCGGCGTGCGGCTTCGGCCTCGGCCTCGCCAACAATGGAACGGGAAAGACGCATACTCATGAGCTTTGTCTCCTCGCGACCCGCGGCTGCTACTCATCCACCAGAAAAGCATCGGGATACTCGTCCCCGATACGCCACAGGACGGCGTTGGCCTCCTCCAGACTGTGCAAGGGGCCGTAGAGAACACGCTGCAGACCGGTGCTGGTAAGCCGGTTCTGCACACGCATGCCCTGTCGCCTGCCGTAGGCATTGGCAGCGTCCACGTTGCCTCTGTTCCTGAAAGCCCCCACCTGGACGTAGAAGGTCCCTGTGCCGCTCCTGGCCTGCTCCGCTGTCGCCAGTTCGGAACTCCCGCGCAGGACGCGCAGACGCACCCTGGCTGTACCCGGCCCGATCATGTTGATCCTGCTGGCAGCCGCTCTGGAAAGATCGATAACACGCCCTTTTACAAATGGGCCGCGGTCATTGATACGCACCACCACAGTGCGTCCGTTGTGCAGATTGGTCACCTCGACCTGTGTCTGAAACGGCAGAATGGTATGCGCCGCGGTCAGTTCGTTCTGATTATAGCGCTCTCCGCAGGACGTAAGACGACCGTGGAAGGAGGGCCCGTACCAGGATGCCACGCCCGTCTGTTCAAAACCCTCGGCCGAGGCCAGTGGGTAGTAGGTGACGCCGCGCACGGTATAGGGTTTTGTTGTTCCCCGGCCCTGTCCGGGAGGCACTTCTCTGGTGCCGCAGCCGCTTAAGGCGAGACAGACAACGGCACAGAAGAGCAGTGCCGTCAGGCAGTGACGCCACGTGCTTCCCCTGCCATTTACAGATACGGTATAGGACATCGCCACTCCAGAATGCCGTCCGCACAGGGACAGCATCCCTTGTTCAGCCACTTGCGTCAACATTGTCCAGGGCGTGCAGTATGCTGGCCCCGTCTTCGTCAAGACTGTTCAGTTCCTTCGCCCTGCACAGCCACGTTCTGGCTTCATCCTTGCGACCGCATTCCATGAAGTCCACGGCAGCAAGGGTGTACATGCGCTGCGGGGTGTCCTGATAGAGCGCAGCAAGCAGCTGTGGATACAGATTGAGAAAGGCCTGGCGGACGCGCTCCTGCTCAGTCACAAGAAAACGTGCCAGACTGCAGTTTTCAGCAGCCGAGGGCAGAAACACCACCAGCAGACGCATGCCCTCGCGCAGGACATTGACAATACGCCTCAGTTCGCGCGCGCAGGATTCGGACGTCTCCGAAGCCAGGTAGGCCAGTGGCGCGGACAGGCGACGCGTTTCCTCGTCACTGCGTGACAGCTGTATGAGACGCGCGGCGTAGTGCTGCCCCTGAAAGGCGTCCTCGCGCAGTTTGCAGCATTCATGAAAGGCGTAGCCGATGCACCAGTCCAGCAGGCGTCCGACACGCATGTACCTGTCTTCTCCGCAGTTTTTTTCGGAGCGGAACAGATAGTGTGCGGTGTCCTTGAGACGCCAGAACACTCCCTTGCTGACCGGCTCGCCCACCAGGGCGTGCAGCACAGCATAGGAAATATTGCCATCTCTTTTGATACGCCGCACCTGCCCGTCTATCGAGAGATACACCGAACAGTAATCTCTGAGCAGGTCACGCACAAAGAAGTCGTGATTGCTGACCAGCCTGTAATCGCTCACTTGTCTTCCCGCGCCTTCTGTCTTCTGGCCCTGGCTTCCTCGCGGGCCTTCTGCTTCGCCAGTGTCCGCTCCTTTTCCTTCAGGAGAGCCTCGGCAATGACTGCGTCGTATATCTTGCCAGGCTGCCAGCTGCTGTCACGCTCCTCACTAAAGAGCCTGGCAGCCATGGAGATGACCTCCATGGAAATCCACTGGTGTTTTCCCCAGACTTCAGGGTGTTCGGCGTCCCACATGCGGAACTCGATGACTCCGTCCTCATTGCGGCGGACATAGACACGCACAGCCGGGATGGACGGCTGCGGGAAGTAATACAGACCGAGACTGTCTTCCATCAGAAATATGGCCTGCCTCCTCCGCCCGCACAGGGGCTGGGGAAGGCAGCGCCCCTCCAAGCAAATAAAGTATAAGTCTAACGTACGGGAAAGCCGCGGATTTTGTTCTGGAGAACATGCCGTGCGCTCTTGCAGACAATTCTAATGGAGCCTTCCCGCTTTTGGCAAGGAAGATTGTATCCGACTTCGTGACTCAGGGAACGAAGACAAAAAAACATACCCCTGCACTGCCGTATCTGCGGCCAGCGACGTGTGATGCACAGTCGCCACGGCCCTTGTGGAATAACAGCTTGTCTGTTACAGTCCGCCCATAAGGAGAAAGAACTTATGCTGTTATTTTTTTCACATAAAGAAATTAAGAAATCTTAGATGAAAAGTATTTTTTCACAATTTACCTTGTGAAAAAAGTATTCCTGTTGCCAAGCGTGACAAAGTTAGCTAGGCTTGAGGTATGTGCCATTTTTCGCTGTCAAGCTATTGACTTCAAGTCCTCGGCCACCGCCGGGGCTTTGTCCACAAGAGAGGCGGTGTACCACATCCGCAACGGGAGTGGGAGCGTCCACAGGGCCTGACAGGCCCGGAAAGCCTGTGAATTGAGCGACGCGCAGCCAGTGCCGGCAGGGGGTTGTTCCGTCTGCCTGCGGCATGAAACTGCATCTGCCGCGAAAGGAAGCAATCCCGCCCTTCAGGGGGAGGGAAGGATGCCAAAATAACTGACCCCAATCTATTGCCCAAACCACGTGGAGGTAAGGTAATGAAATTCGAAACCCCCTTGTTGGACCAGCTGGAATCAGGCCCCTGGCCGAGCGTTGTGTCCGACATCAAACAAGAGGCTGCTGCCCGTGCCACCAACGCCAAGGGCCTTGACTATCAGATCCCTCAGGACTGCTGTGAAGATCTGCTTGGCCTTCTCGAGCTGAGCTACAAAGACATGGAAACACACTGGAAGCACGGCGGCATCGTGGGTGTTTTCGGTTACGGCGGCGGCGTTATCGGCCGTTACTGCGACCAGCCCGAAATGTTCCCCGGCGTG
>CAZJPT010000078.1:0-7746 GCA_964547835.1 uncultured Desulfovibrio sp. | reverse complement strand
GCTTCTACGACATCATCTACAAGCTGGTGGACGACGTGAAGAGCGCCATGGCCGGTCTGCTGGCGCCCGTAGAACGCGAGGTCTACCTCGGTCAGGCCGAAGTGCGTCAAACCTTCAACCTGCCAAAGGTAGGCACCATAGCCGGCTCCTATGTGTCCGACGGCAAGATGGCGCGCAACGCCGGTGTACGTCTGCTGCGTGACGGCGTTGTGGTCTGGACCGGTAAAATCAGCTCTCTCAAGCGCTTCAAGGACGACGCCAGAGAGGTGAACCGCGGCCAGGAATGCGGTATCGGACTCGAGAACTTCAACGACATCAAGGTTGGCGACATCATCGAGGCTTTCGACACCGTCCAGGAAGCCGCCACCCTGTAACCAACTGCCTGCACCCCGGGGAACGCCCTTCCCCGGGGCATCATGACTATGCTCATAGCCCACCTCACGGTCGAATTCGCTCTCGACGGCAACGACAACCTCAAGGCCAAGCGCCGTGTGGCCAACAGCCTTAAGCAAAAGACGCGCAACCGCTTCAACGTTGCTGTCGCAGAAGACGGCACGGAGAACAGTCTCACGCGCCTGCGTCTGTCTGTGATTTCTCTCTCCAATTCCGAGAGCCATCTGCGCAGCCGCATGGACAAATGTCTGCTTATGATGGAAGCCGTCTGTACCGAGGAGCTCGTGGACTCATCGCTGGAGATCTATGCTGCTGACTGATCTGGCCTTTCCCCTCGCCTGGCGCGAAAGGGCAGCGCAAACGGCCCGCGCCCTGCTCGAACACGACGATTACCTGGTCTGTGCTCACATCCGTCTGGATGGTGACGCACTCAGCTCCATCGCGGCCATGGGATTTTTCCTCGAGCGGCTCGGCAAGCGCTACCTGCTCTTTGCGCCCTTCGGCGTTCCCGAACAGTATGACTTTGTCGAACTTCCTGCTCCAGTCTACCGCTCCCTGGAGGCCCTGCCCTTCAGGCCGCGCACAGTGCTGGCTCTGGACTGCAACGAGCCAGGTCGTCTGGGCGAAGAACTGAGCCGCGAATTGAGCGAGTTTGACTGCATTAACATTGACCATCACGTAGGCACCGGCATGGGCGGTGTAAACTCTCTGGTCCTGCCCGGGGCCTCCTCTACCACCCAGGTGCTGGCCAGTGTGCTCTATGCAGCGCAATGTCCACTCACCGGCCCTGTAGCCCGTGCCCTGTGTCTCGGTCTCATTACCGACACAGGGGGATTCAGGCATGCCAACGCCACACCCGAGGTCTTTGCCCTGACTGCGCTGCTCGAACGCAACGGGGTCTCGGTACACAGAGTGCGCGAGCGCCTGGAAAAGATCTGGACGCCCACGCGCATGAGCCTTTGGGCCGCCATGTACAATCACACCCGCATGCACGACAACGGCCGCTGGGCCATGTGTCTTGTGCCCATGGAAATCATGGAGCGCACCGGTGCCATGCCTGAAGACAGTGAGGGCTTTGTGGAACACATGCGCGAGCTGCGCACAGTGCAGGTAGCCTGCCTTGTGCGCGAGCAGAGCGAGGGTGTCTGCAAGTTCAGCCTTCGCTCCACAGAAGGCGTAGACGTGCAGGCCATAGCAGCCAGTCTCGGCGGCGGCGGCCATGTCAACGCCGCAGGCGGCACTGTGAACATGGCCCTGGATGCCACAGCCCGTGCCCTGTCACGACTCATCAGCCGTGCTCTGGACGCACGACCGCACGACAGGGAGCGTCTCCCATGAAAAAAAGGGAGTCGTCCTTTTTACGCTCCTTCCGCATTGTGGCCACACCAGAGCTTGAGCCCCTGGTCCGGGCTCTGCTGGAAAGCGAGGGCTTTTGCTTTGAGCCCGAGCCCTTCTCGCCTGTATGCTGGCGCTTAACACACGAGCCCTTTCCTCTGGGCAGCTCCCTGGCCTGTTTCTTCGGCTACGTGTACATCCAGGATCGCTCGTCCATGCTGCCTCCCTTGGCCCTGGCACCGCAAAAGGGAGCCTGCGTGCTGGACATGTGCTCGAGCCCGGGCTCCAAGAGCGGTTTTGCCGCCCAGCTGACAGGCCCTGAAGGCTTTGTGCTGGCCAACGAAATCTCAGGCAAACGCCTGGCCACACTGCGTCAGAACATGCGTGTCATCAACGCCATGCAGGTGGGCACATGCGGCCATGACGGCACAACGCTCAACCTGCGTGCGCACAGCATACCCTGTATACTGCTGGATCCGCCCTGCTCGGCATGGGGCACCACAGAGCGCAATCCCCGCGTCACTGCCATCTGGCGTGACAGTAAACTGCCCCCCCTGATTGCCACACAGCGCGCCTTGCTGCGTCATGCGGCCACGCTCCTGGCCCCTGGCGGCACCCTTGTCTACTCAACCTGCACCACCAACTCCGCAGAAAACGAGGAGCAGGTGCGCTTTGCCGAGGATAAACTGGGCCTGTGTCGTGATCCCCTCACGCCCTTTCCCGGATTTTTCTGGGATGACAAGGCGGGCAGCGAGGGCACGCTGCGTGTGGACGGCGAGCGCTCAAAGGCCCAAGGCTTCTACATTGCCCGTCTTAAAAAACCGAAAGCGACAGCCACGCCCGAAGATGCCGGGGCCGCAGCCAGTGTAAACGGCTCCGCAGCTGTACCCGGCTCAGCTCTATCGCGTACCATGCTGGCCAGTGCCACCGTTGATCCGGACGCCATCCCCGCTGGGCGCCTGGGCGTCTTCAAGGACGGCGTCGTGCGCTTTATCCCGCACACTGCAGACGCCATGCTGCCGCATGACTTTGTATGGCAGGCTGCACCCCTTGGTGTCATGCGGGACGGCGCCTTCTGGGCGGATGCACGCCTGCGCCTGTTTATGAAGCCGTCAGGCCCGGCCCTTGTGCTGGAAAAGCCCCATGAAGTGCGTCAGCTGCTGAGCGGTACCGCCATGAAGGCAGACCTCCCCGGCAAGGAAGCGGGACTGTGGCTTGGGGAACTGCCCCTTGGACGCGTTGGCCTGCGCAGCGGTCGCGTTATCTGCGCTTTCGGGCGCTGAACCTTCCCTGTACGTCTCTCAGCGTGTCCCTTCCCCTGCCCTGCCGCTGCGCGCCAGGGCAAGCCCGAAGGCCGCCTGCCCCAGGGCAATACCGCCATCGCCGGCCGGTACCTTTGCGGGAATCAGCGGACGCAGGCCGCGGGAAGACAGCGCTTCCATGAGCAGAGAGCGCAGCAGGGCGTTATTCATAACGCCGCCGCACAATCCCACGCTGCCGGCATGCTGCCCTGCGGCACGGACAACGGCCTCTGCCAGTCCCAATGCCAGCTGACGGTGAAAATCCAGGGCAATGCAGGCTTTATCCACGCCATCCCGGGCAAGGCGCAGCACGCGTCCAAAAAGAACCCGGCTGTCCACCAGGACCCGCCCGTCCGCCATGGTGACGAGATCAGCCGGCGGCAGCGGCCTGCCCGCATCCATTGCCCGCAAGGCCAGTGTTTCCAGACGCATTGCTGCCTGCCCCTCATAACTTGTCTCGAGACAGATGCCGAGCTGCGCCGCTACAGCGTCAAAAAGACGCCCGCAGCTGGAAGTCAGCGGACTGTTGACACCGCGCTCCACCATCTGCCGCACAAGGCGGCACGGTCCTTCGCCTTGACGCCGCACCCAGTCCGCCAACGCCACCTCTCGCAGTGCTTCGTCCAGAGAAAGACTGAGGGCCAGGGCCAGACGCCAGGGATTGCGTGCGGCAGCGTCACCGCCCGGCAGCGGGAAGGGGAGGAGATTCCCCATTCGACGCCAGCTGGCAGCACCCAGATCCATTTCCATCAGTTCGCCGCCCCAGACTGTGCCGTCAAGCCCATAGCCGAAGCCATCCAGCACCAGCACAGGCGTTGGTGCAAAAATCTGATACTCAGCCAGCACCGCAGCCGCGTGCGCTGCATGATGCTGCAGACGCACCAGTCCGGCCCCGTACTTTGCGGCCATGGTCTCGGCAGCCCTGACGGAATAAAAATCGGGATGGCCATCACAGACCACAATGTCCGGACGAACCTCCAGCAGGCCGGCCAGGTGCGCCGTCACCTCATCGTAAAAACCAGCCGCAGCCGCATGCTCCAGATCGCCTATATGCTGACTCATAAAGGCGTCGGCCCCGCGTGTGAAACAGCAGGCGGCCTTGAGATCGGCACCAGCCCCAAAAACACATGCCTCGCTTCCTGCGCCCAGGGGCACAGGGGACGGCACATAGCCGCGGGCTCGACGAAAGAAAAACAGGGCCGACCTGCCATTCGGGGAGCGGCGCACAGTCAGTACGCTGTCGTCCGTGCGGCAGAGAATGTCACGATTGTGCAGCAGAAAATCATCGGCTATGCCGCCAAGACGCTGCAACGCTTCCCTGTTGCCAAGGCAGATGGGATCACCGGCGTTGTTACCCGAGGTCATGACCAGGACTGGCGCCGCTCTGCCAGCACGCCGGCAGACCGCGGTCAGCGTATCAAACAGCACCAGATGCAGAGGCGTTGTCGGCAGCATAACAGCCAGCGTGTCGACATCCGGCGCCACATTTTCCGGCAGGACACCCGGGCGACGTGCGACAATGAGTGCCGGTCTGGTCGGCGAAGTGAGTACGGCCTCGTCCTCCTCGTCAAGAAGGCACAGCTCACGCACCGTTGCCACATCAGGCACCATGAGAGCAAAGGCCTTAGCCGGCCTGTTTTTGCGCAGCCGCAGCGTTTCCACGGCACGCGCATTGCGTGCGTCGCAGGCCAGCTGAAAGCCGCCCAGACCACGCAGCGCCAGCACGCGACCGGCCAGCAGACTCTCGCAGGCACGCTCCAGAGCCCGCTCCATGGCAGCCGCATCTGGTCTTGTCGCGTCGCCTGCCCCCTGCGCATTTGCCACAAACCACAACCTGGGCCCGCAGACCGGGCAGGCCACGGGCTGGGCATGAAAGCGGCGATCCTGTAGATCCGCATACTCTTTTGCACACGCAGAACACATGGGGAAGCAGGCCATGGACGTCACGGCCCTGTCGTAGGGAATGGAGCGGGTTATAGTATAGCGCGGACCGCAATTGGTGCAGTTGGTAAAGGCATAGTTATGGCGACGGTTTGCGGGATCGCGCATGTCGGCGGCACAGTCCGCGCACAGGCCCACGTCCGGACTAATGAGCACGTGATGGCCGCGTCTGCCGTGACTGCTGACTATGCTGAAGGCAGTCTCATCAAGCTGTGTCCCAATCGTCTCACTCACAAGTCCAATGAGTCGCGCCAAGGGGGGCAGCCCCTCCCTCAGGCGCCTGGGAAAGCACTCCACGGCCGCAGGTGCGCCCTGTATCTCAATAAGCACGCCCTCACTGGTATTGCCCACAAAGCCTGTGAGACCGAGTTCACGGGCCAGGCGGTAGACGCACGGCCGAAAGCCGACACCCTGCACCTGGCCGCTGGCCAGAAGCCGCCTGCGCACAAGCTCCGTGTCCGCATCCTGTCTGTTGGGGAGAAGGGACATGATGTTCTCCTGCCTTTTCCCGGACCGCCGTGCCGCGGGCAGGACGCCAGGATCGCAAAGAGGGACGGAATAAGCTTCCCGTCCCCCTCCAGGTATTGTGCGTTATCAGCGCTGTCAGTTTCTGGCCTCGGCCTCGCTGAGCTTCTGCTTGAGCAGTTCACCCAGGGTTTGCGAACCGGCCTCGGCAGGACCGGCATGGTAGTCCTTGCCCTTTTCCTCGTCACTGCCGCGAAGCGGCTTCAAGGAAAGCCCCAGACGGCGCTCCTCTGCGCTCACGTGTATAACTCTGGCCTCGATCTCCTGTCCTTCCTTGAACAGTTCAGCCAGGGCCTTGCCTTTCTTGCCAAGGCCCAGCTCAGACACATGCACCAGCCCCTCGACACCTTCCTCAACTTCCACGAAGAGGCCAAAGTCCGTGATATTAGTAATCACGCCCTTGACTGAGCAGCCTACGGGGTAGCTGGCCGGGACATGGCTCCACGGATCCTCGACCAGCTGCTTGATGCCCAGGGTGAACTTTTCGTTCGTCTGATCAACAGTCAGAACCTTGGCCTGCACGGTGTCGCCTACCTTGTAGAACTCACCGGGATGGCGGATCTTCTTGGTCCAGGAAATGTCAGACACGTGGATCAGGCCGTCAATGCCGTCCTCAATGCCTATGAACATGCCAAATTCGGTAATGTTCTTGATGGAGCCTTCAAGAATGGTTCCTTCAGGATACTTCTCGGCCACCAGCTCCCAAGGATTGGGATGAACCTGCTTCATGCCCAAGCTGATGCGCTTTTTATCAGCGTCCACGCCCAGGATAACCACCTCGACCTTGTCGCCGCTGTGCACCATCTGCGAGGGATGACGCAGCTTGCGGGTCCAGGACATTTCAGAGATGTGCACTAGGCCTTCCACGCCGGGTTCCAGCTCAACAAAGGCACCGTAGTCCACGAGATTGGAGACCTTGCCCTCGATCTTGGTCCCCACGGGGAAACGCGTAGCTATATTTTCCCATGGATCCGGAACAAGCTGCTTCATGCCCAGCGACACCTTGCAGTGTTCCCTGTCAAAGGAAAGCACCTTGAGCGTGAGCGGCATGCCAGGTTCCTTGACCATTTCTCTGGGATGGCGAATGCGCTTCCAGCTCATGTCGGTGATATGCAGCAGGCCGTCAAGACCACCAAGATCCACGAACACGCCGTAGTCAGTGATATTCTTGGCCCTGCCGGTGACGATCTGGCCTTCCTCCAGGGTTTCAAGCAGTTTTCTGCGCTTGACGTCGCGCTCTTCCTCAAGAAGGACGCGACGGGAGACAATGACGTTGCTGCGACGGCGGTTAATCTTGAGAACACGGAATTCGAAGTTCTGGCTGACCAGGGCGTCCATGTCCGGAACCGGACGCAGATCCACATGAGAGCCGGGAAGAAATGCCTCCACGCCACCGATGTCAACGGTGTAACCACCCTTGATACGGCGGGTGATGGTCCCGCTGATAGTCTTGTTGTTTTCCTGAACGTCCTCGAGCTGATCAAAGATCTGCATGCGCTTTGCTTTCTCGAAGGACAAGGAGATTGTTCCCTCACTCCCATTTTTGCGAACCACATACACATCGATATGGTCGCCTTCTTTGACGGACACGTTGCCTGCACCGTCACGGAATTCAATTGTCGGGATCTGTCCCTCGGACTTAAAACTGACATCAACCAGTACGTTGTCTTCGCCTACCTTGACGACAACGCCTTTGACGATGGATCCCTCTTCAAGATCGCCAAAGTCTTCTTTTAAATAGTTCTCAAGGACAGAACCGAAGTCCATCACGTCGGTGTCTCTGCCCTGATCGGTAATAGCCATACTACGCCGGCCTCCAAACAAAATTTACTGGCCTGTTCTATGAGCCAGTTTGCCTTGCGTAGTCAAAAAAGTATCCAGTGTCAAGGCCATTCCGTCTTTACGGGCCGACGCCAGGGCATACGACTGACTGACGGGACCCGATGTCCTGCGCAGCTTTTTTGGAAAAAAGTCAGGAAATCTCAATAGGGTACTTGACTCTGGAGGGGAACCCTTGCATCGATTCTCCTGATATCCCCAGCCCCGGGCCTTGCCTCCTCCTCAACTTCTTGAATTGCAGCCGCAGCTCCAGGAGAGTTGACCTTGTTGCTATCACCCTCCTGACGACCAGTGGACTTTTGCGGTCCCTTATATAGAGGCTCACCGGTCTCCTCAGCCCTGCCCCTTTTCATTGCGCCCTTAGGCACTGTCCGTAAACAATTTGCCAAACGCGGACCATGCAGAACGCTCA
>CAZJPT010000077.1:0-7884 GCA_964547835.1 uncultured Desulfovibrio sp. | reverse complement strand
TTCCTTGCTCAAACTGGCCTCAGTAGCCAGGTTTACCGTGATAAAACATAATGTTGTTTTCCAGCAGTTCCTAAGTACCCCCACAGACACACGGTTCAGAGGTTTTCGTGCGTCACGCGCCAGACGAGTTCACCGGTTCTGGCTGAACCCGGGCCGTCATTCTGCTCGGCAATTTCCTTAAAGGAGCGCACCTGCCAGCCTGGCAGAACGTCAAGAATTTTGAAAAGGCCTTGCAAAAGTGTTTCCACGGATACAGCCTTATCGCTGCCGCCCGGACCTGTGAAAATTTCACACAGCCGTGAGGTGCTGAATTCGTCGCAAGCCTCATCCTCAAACGGCAAAAGCTCGGCTAGGGCGCAGACAAGACAAAGCAGGCCCGGTGTCCAGGGAGCCGGCGCCTCAAGCACCAGAGTCAGCTCGTCCAGCAGATACTGCGCGTCCAGCCCCAGCAGGGCATAGAGCGCCAGTGGATTTACATCGATGACACAGCTTTTCGAGTCGCGGGAGACATACTCAAACAGCCTGCCGGACAATGCCATCCCTGCGCCGCACAGCTCCACTTGTGTTTCCAGTGCGTCAGAGAGAACACGTTCAATCCTCTCGCGGGCAAGGCCGCAGTCTTCAAAGGCTTCCAGCCAGGAGGCATCCACCTCCAGACGGTATAACCTGCCCAGCCAGTAAGAGGAAGAACGCATTTCTTCCAGGGTGGGCAGCATGCCTGCGAGCGAAAGCAGCAGGGCGAGGTCGGCGTCATCAGGTCTGCCGGGAAAGGTAAATTTCCAGGCTATGCCTTCCTCATCCGTGTCCTGTGTGACCACTCGTCCCTGAAAACGTCCGTCCAGGGGCATAAAGGCCTCGACCGCAAAGGTAGGCGCGTCCACATCGGAACGGGCCGACAGGTAGAGCGCGGTCAGGTCAAATCCATCGTCACCGTCAAGGGCATCGGCTGCATTGTTCGCACGGTCAAGACTGAGGCAACGAAAGCCTGCTTCCCTGTAGACTTCACGCATGGCGCCTCTCCGTCTCAAACGATTTTTTCGCTTTGACGAGCCGTCTCAACTTCCACCACTTCCTGTCCCGTACACAATATGCAGCCCTGGGCCCTAGTGAGCATCTCGGGCAGAGGATACTGCTGATAAATCCTGTTGACCCTGGCTTCAAAGGCCTCCAGGCTCCAGCTCTTGATGTAGTTGGTGTAGAAGTGCTTGTCCACGGCCAGGCAGAGCTTCTTTGACAAAGGATGCGAGAAGGCAAGCACGCGTACGGCCTGAATCAGGCCAGTTTCGCACTCTACCAGAGTGATGCGGGTGTGCAGACGATCACCGGCGCGCATGAAGGGCGGTCGCACGCGCTCGCTCTCAGGCAGCTGCATGGAGGAAAAGACCGCGTCCGACCAGTGACATCCGTCAAAACGGTAGAGAAAATACAGATCCCTGTCATCCGAATACCAGACGCCAAAGGAAACTTTGCCGTTGGTAACGCGCCAGATATCCTCGCAGGTAATTTTATCCCAGAAAATAGTCAGTTCGCATTCTCCGCCGCGCATAACGAAAAAGCTCCCTGGTGCGTACTTCGTTCTGCCTTCTTGAAATGGTTTTCCCACACATTGGTCTTCGTGCACGCTAATACTCCTTTTTTCCATTTTCAGCTTTATACAGGTTGCCGTTCCTTCACCGTGCGCCGTCTCATCCATGGCATATTGCCCATATTGCCTTCCCCGCCCCCTGGGGCGGAATGCAGCGCAACAACGTCGTCATGCAGCGTCTGCTTCGCGTTCTCGCTTTCTCCGGAGCACACACGAAACGACCGCCGGACACGCGGGGGATCGTGCCCAAAACCTTGCTCTCCGGTCCGGCAGAAGCACAGCCTTGCGTTGTGACAAAGCGACAAAGCATAAAGTATTAGCCGCTTCCGGCAACACGCTGCGCAATCACGTTTAACACAGGGGCAAGGAAGGTATGCAAAAGATATGAACACGCGTCAGCCAGACACGCATTCGTCGCCAACACGGTGTAGCCGCCCATATCTTTTTGCGTTCCGTCACGCTCAGTGCAAGATCAGCACTAAAAGCACGCTGCCATTCCCCGGTAGACAGAAAAGGAGAAAGGCACAAGGTCTGGATATCGTGTGACGCTTCACGCACGGGACAGGTCTGCGTCCTCGAAACGTCTACCGTTCTCCCTGGAACTCACGTTTTCCCACATGACAGCTTGCTGCGCATGGCTGCCGGCCAGGCGTCTGCAGGCAATTGGCAGAAATGCAGACTCCGCCCGCAAAATATACGCCCGGGCCTGCCTGCTGCCAAGCATGACCATGAATATTGTCACACATCACGTCTTTGACGTCAAGGAATATTTGTTATTTCACTCTGTTGCCCGCAGTATTCAATCCTTGTGGGGCCTCAGCGTACCGTCCCCGGACTGAGGCCCACCTTGTTCTCTTCCCATCGCGCCACACTTTCCACCACGTCCCCCATGTCATGCCGGAAAACGTGCAACGCGAACGATACCAGATGCCGGGAAACACTCCCCTTCCTCATAAGGAGTGTTTTGCAAGGCAGCACCATGGCATAATGCCTTTTGTACCTGTTCAGCTCAATGTACAGACTGACACTCCTCACGCCCTCAGGCAGAGGATTCTCGTTTCTTGCACCGCAGCCTCCCTGGCTCGCGCCCCAGAAGGTCGTACACGATGTCCAGTCGCACAGACTCGGACATGTCCTGCCCTATGCCTGTTCATTATTCATGGAAGCGGCTTGTGTTCCATCGCTGAAGCGAGGTGCTTTACGCCGCATTTGCTAAGAACAGCTGTCCTGCTGGCGGAGAGCTTCTGCTTTTCTCATCTGTCTGAATACACACTGTGCTGCTCATTGACGCCGACGCAGCGCACCAGGCAACATCATCAGCCACGTCCATGACTATCTTGAACAGATACAGGTTTTCAAAACAAAAAAAGCGACTGCGCAGGTATATCCTGTTCCACGCCACGACAAGAGGTTCGACCTGCCTCCCGTGACGTTCAGCATACGCTGTCCCAATGGTTATTCCGAGACAAAGGACGTGCTTAGCTGCGTTCAGCTCTCACCTGGGGCAGCAATTCTTTGTTAAGCATGTCCACGAGGTCCTTGCCTACCTTGAAGAAGGGCAGGCGCTTGGGAGGAATGGCTATGCTATCGCCGGTATTGGGGTTACGCCCGTAATAGCCCTCGTACTTTTTTATCTGCCAGGAGCACAGCCCCCGTATCTCAACGCGGGAACCATTAACAAGCGCCTCGGCAATCGAGTTGAAAAACACGTTGACAATCTGAACGGCGTCGTCCAGTGACAAATCGCATTCCTTGGCCAGTTGGACACATAGTTCACTTCTGTTCATAGATCGCACTTTCTTGGTTGGGGGGTGGGGTGGACAACATGGGACGGTTGAAACAAGATGTTAGAGATGAGCCGAAAACAGGTTTGCCATGGTGTAAGAAATTGACCTTCCTGATACTGGCTGGACTATTCGGACCATCTCATAATCTCGTTTATCAGAACATACAGTGCTTTGCTGCTGTCTGCAAGGACTTGGTTAAAAAAAGTGAAAGACAGCAGGCAGCAGGCAGCATATGCCACGGATTTCGCGTCTATGAATGCTTTCTGATATTATTCCTGATGTTATATCAAACTGATACGTCCACTTTTCCATATTGAGATTAGCAATGCACCGTTCGCTTGCGGAAAATGACAGACAACATGCGTGAAGGTCGCGGCTTTGTCTGCCCGCGAGTTGCGTCATGCCCGTGTATGTCGAATGGGGGATGATACACGAGCTGGTGAAGGGGCCGCCGGCCTGGTTTTGCAGCGTTCGACAAAAAAAAGCCTGCGCTCACACGACCGCAGGATATACGGATTATCCGGCAACACAGCCGGCAGTTTTCTCGATGTGCTGCACCACGCGTGCCGTCTGACGACCGGACAGGGTTTCTGAGTTCAGGCTCTCTTCGATGGTGGCAATGCCCTTGATGACCGTGGAATGGCGCTTATTGACTCTGGCCCCAATCTGCACCAGTGTCATAGTGGTGTACTTACGGGCCAGATAGAAGAGCACGTTGCGGGCTTCTACGTAGTGACGGCGACGCAGGCATGAACACAGCTGCTGCTCTGTCAGACCGTATTCGCGGCTGACGCAGCCGATGAGGCTGTCCAGCGTCGGCAGAACAGTCTTTTCACGGCGCGGTCCTACGAGCTGCTCGAGGACTTCTGCTGCCATCTCGGGCGTAGCATGCGTATTGAGAACATGCGTTTTGTAGAGCAGCGTCTGCAGACACGACTCCATGGTACGCACGTCCCCTTCAAGGCCGTCGGCCAGGACTGCGATAGTTTCCTCAGGCAGGGACATTTGCTGCGCCCGCGCTTTGCGGCGCAGGATCTCACAGCGCATCTGGTAGTCCGGAGCCTCTATGCTGGCCTGAATGCCTGAGCTCACCATGGAGACGAGCTGAGGATCCAGCTGCTTCAGCTCTCTGGCCATATAGCGGCTGGCAAAAACCACGCGGCTGCCGCGGTCATGCAAATGCTTCACCACGGAGAGCAGCGCTTCCTGTGTTCTGTTCTTGCCCCGCAGAGACTGCAAGTCGTCTACAAGCAGAAAATCCAGGGCGCGCACGCGCTCCATGAAGTCATCAAGCGTGTTGTTGACAAGGCCGTACCTGAAACGGGCGTAAAAATCGTCGCCAGTAAGGTAGGCCACCCTGGCATCACTCCCCCTGTCCTCAAGGATTTGACGCACAGTCGATTTTACTATGTGTGTCTTGCCGAGACCAGGTTCCGAACTCACGAAAAGCGTTTCCACGAAGCTGCCGGAGCGGCACAGGTCCCTTGCAGCGTTCATGACCATGGCATTGCCGTTACCAACAACGAAGTCATCAAAGCTGTAGGGCCATTGCTTCCGGATGGCGGCGTCGCCGGTAATAGTCGCTCCTCTGTCAAGAGGCAGACTGCGTACCAACGGCTGAGCGGCCAGCTTCCGATCCTTTCTGACAGGCGTATCGCCGCCTGCATTACGCCGGGCAGACAGCACAGCCGGCTTCGTCCCGCATGTCTTGCGCCCCGCATCCTCTGTTTCAGCAGGCGCAGCCTTTTCCTGACACACCTCTTTGTCCTGCGGACTGTCCTTCTCAGATGCTGTGACTGACTCAGGCGCTGCGGTCTTTTCCTGTGAAGCCATGCAGGCATCGTTGTTCTTATCCGGCAGCGTACCGGCTTGGACAGCTGTGCTTTCAAAAGCAGGCTTGTGTGCAGACACCGTCGCAGCCTTTTTCCTGGCAGACGCAGAACTTGCTTCAGCGCGCACCGTTAGCGTCAGCTCCTCTCGCGAACAGTTCATATACCGCGATGCGGCACTCAAAATCATCTCGCCGAACTTTACTTTAAGTCGTCTGGCCATGTACGAACTAGCGCCGGTCAAAGACAACGTCAGAGTATGCCCATGAATCTCCGCAGAAATCGGGGCAAGCCAGACGTTATAGTCCGTCGCAGCCATGTTCGTTTCCAGGCTGCTGAGAATTTGTTTCCAGCAATCAGACATAGAGCGTCTATATACATCCTGTCACAAGGAGCGGGCAAGGGCTAAAAAAATTTTGTTGAAGCAGTCATTTTCACTTGACACAGCAGAAGGTCAAGCAATGACTTCTCTATTGACCATCCTCTCTCACTTCGGGAAAGGCGTGCGGTCGAAAAAAATTTTTGTCCAAAAAAATATTCAATACTTTAAAACACTTGCCTTTTAGTCACCACACTTTTCCCTTGTTGTTCCCCCTGGGAGCATGCTTTCCGAAGCATATCCGCTCCAGAAGATTGTTGTGCCGCATCCTATCTCATGCATTTTGCGTCGGATTGCAGTACGGGAACAGCATTTTACTGAAAAAAGAAGCACCGCGCCGCGGCATATGGAGGAGGTGTTTTTTTCTCTGTTCCGTTCATAGCGCCTCAGCATGCAGCTGTGTCACCATTTTCGGAAAAAAACACATGGCATAAAAAAAAAGACGTCTCAAAGATAAATTGACGCAAAAAGAATTATTAAACGCGTATCTTAACGTTAAATCTTTAATTTCTTATCTAAAAGAGGTCTTTCCAAGAAAAACAATACACATATTTTTCATTCATTTCTTGCAAATAAAAATGATATTACATCAATATGCGCCTAACGACATAATTCGTGCTATCAAAGCTAGCGCCTTTCCTTTTTATCGTCCAGTCCCTGAATTCGGCCATTGGTGCCAAGGGAGCAGGAGAGCAGAACAAATTTTTTTTTGTAGCTTGAATCACGTGCTTCGCTTGTGCCATGCCGACTGCCACGCGCATTCTACCCTGAGTCAGTTCCAGGAGTCACACTTTTTCCATGAAATTCAATGATTTGTACGAATAAAGATTATTCTCTGTCATCTGCCCGCTTTTCTCCAGAGCCCGGAAGCACCCTTTCGGCATGAATTGACAGCTCATTGATTTTTTCGTTGACAAGCACGCTGTCTGCAGCTATACACACGTCTCGTTGCTGACAAACTGCGTCAGCAAACAAGCGGAACGGTAGTTAAGACGGTTATAACGCCGGCCTGTCACGCCGGAGGCCGAGGGTTCGAGTCCCTTCCGTTCCGCCAGATAAGCATAGAAGCAGGGCTTTACGCGTCGTTAGATGTCGTAAAGCCCTTTTTATTTCAATGGGTTATAGTTGTTGTGCTTTTTTGTGTGTGGTTAGGTGCTGTATGGTATCGGCAAAAGAGTGTATGATTTTCCGTATGGAAGATCTGCCGGGGACACGTGATCTGGCGTATCCGTTGGGGTGGTGCGTGTCACCTGCGAAAGCTCAGACAAATGCTGTCTGCGCCGGGCAGAAAGAATGTACCCGGTCCTGCTGGTATGCAGGTTGAATTCGTGGTCCTTTGCCGACCTGATGCAAGGGGCGGTCAAGAGCCGCCTGTTCGATGAGCTTCGGGAATCTCACTCTATTCCAAACTGAAGCGTCAGGCCATCAAAACTCGCGCTCAATTGAGACTGGCTCCTGCTACCCCCTGAACGGAGACCATGAAACTGTCAATACTCAGCAGCTGTACTCAAAAGTTGGAAACAGCTGATAATTATTTGATAAATATTAAAAAAAGGCGTATGCCTTGGAACAGATGACATTTTGATGCTACAGTGCAATTTCATCGCAACAGGGCATATCGTCCAGGAAAAAGGCAAGGGAGAGCATGGACTACTTGATGGAAAAGGATGAACAGCTATCTCGTTTTGGATTCAATTTTGGCCATGGAGGAATTCATACTTCACGTACCATGATGTTTGAAGAGTTGGAAAATTTATTGAGCTATGTAAACATACAAGATTCTGAAAAAAATATCTATTCTAAATCAATAATCTATGAAAATTGCCTTGGAAAACGTTCATTAAAAACGAGAATGCTTACTTATAAATACCTTGTAGGATTATACTCTCTTGATATAAATAATATAATTTTTCGAAATCTTGTCTATTTTTGGAACAGAGATATTGAAGGAAGGGCATTACTGGCATTACTTTGCGCATATGCAAGAGATTCTTTGTTGCGTTTGTCTGCGCAATACATCTTTAAATTTAATGAAGGTGATATAGTTAAAAGGGAGAATCTTGAAGAATATATAAGCTGTCAATATCCAGATCGCTTCAGCAACGCGACATTGAAATCGACAGCTCAAAATATACTTTCTTCATGGACAAAGTCTGGTCATCTTCAGGGTCGCGCCAGAAAAGTTCGCTCCCACGCTCAGGCGACTGCGGGAAGTTGCGCATATGCGTTGTTTCTTGGCTACCTGCTTGGTATACGTGGCCAATTGCTCTTTCAAACAGAATACGTAAAAATACTTGATTGTTC
>CAZJPT010000076.1:0-7949 GCA_964547835.1 uncultured Desulfovibrio sp. | reverse complement strand
TTCGGAATAGCGTGAGAGGTTCTGAAGCTCATCAGAACAGGCAGCTCTTGATCGCCCCTTGCATCAGGTCGGCAACGCAGACCGCATTTGTCTGAGCTCCCGCAGGTGATACGCACTACCCCCTGAACGGATACTCTAATAGTATAAAGAGGTCCCAATCCGCTGCAATTACCCAAAGCGGCTCTCTAATTCATATGCGCTACTTGCGCACGAAGGTGGCCTCCCAGCGGTTTCCTCCCAGCAGGCCGCCCAGAACGCCGAGCAGGCCGCCTCCACCCTTGGCAGCATGTTCCTGCCCCTTGCACCGGGTGGACGTGCCGGTTCCAGTGCACTGTATGTCCTGGGGCACGTATTCCGAGCCGCCTCCACACGAAGCGGAGGGGGCGCTGACGTCAAGGCGCGAACCCTTGAATCTGGCAGTGGCCGGTCCCTTGCAGACCTGGCCGTTGTCTTCGTAGATGAAGCGCCGCCCTCTGCCGTTGGCGTCAAAGCAGTACTCTGCCTCAATGGGACGGCCGGTACGACTGTTGTAAAGATTGGTGACAGAGCGCCAGCAGCCTTCCAGGAAGCTGAGATCGTTCTTCTGGGCAGCATCGTCGGGGATCTGCATGGCAGATCCTTTAGGTTGGGCGGGCTTTGTCTCTGGTTTGGCTTCCGCCTTTTGCTGCGGAGGCGTTTTCTCAGGTGTGGTCTCAGCCTTCTTTGGCCTTGGTTTTTTTTCTACCCTGGGCTCCGGCGGGTCGGGAACAATGACCGGCCCCCCGAAGAAAGGCTGTTCTTCTGGTGGGATGAGATCTGGTTCGGGTTCCCTGGCTTCCTTCTCCTCTGGTTCTTCTGCTGGAGGCTCTTCAACAACTGGCGGTTTTGGGCTGGGGGGCACACACAGGGCGGCCCGTTCCTGCAGCGCCCGGGCGAGATCGCGCTCATTGGCGGCCAGGGCGTCAGCGCGGGCCTGCTCTCCGTGCAAAGACACAGGCTGTCTGAAACAGCCGCCCGGCAGGGGAGAGGGTGCGTAACCCAAGACAGCTGCAAGCAGCCACAACAGAAGCAGGAGGACGAGCAGCGGCAAAAGCCATGAGAAACATCCAGATTTTGCGACTGGAGCAGCAGGCTGCACAGGCGCGGCAGGCTGTACGGGCGCCGGAGGTGCCGGAGGCTGCGGGGGAGGAGCGGCGACGCCCGCGCCGAGACGGATGATGTTTTCCGGCTCAACTCCCTGCGTGCCTGGTTCAAAACCCCAGTTGATGAGCACGGGCTCGCCGTTGACAAGGTAAATGTCCTTTTCCGATGGATGTTTCATGGCCTGCGTCAGCAGGATGCGTGCCGTGTCAGACTGCAGAAATTGCGGCTGGCGAAGGAGTTCCTCAATGGCCCTGCCGTAAACAGCGAGCTTGTGGCGCGCAGCACGCAGCTGCTCGGGAGGCAGCTGTTCAAGAGGTACTGCGACGCCGTCACGTTCGCTGTACCAGTCGATGACGCCCGAGCTGTCGTGCATGGGTTCTGCCAGAAAAGCTGCGGCGCCGGGCATGCCGCGCTCGGCCAGGAAGCGTTCGTTGGCCTGCAGGCAGGTCCTGATCTGTTGGTAGTAGTCCGTGGCCGCTACGCCATGGACAGCCAGGGGGCGCATATCATGGCGCTGACTGGTAGCGAAACGTGTGCTCATGGTATTTATATTGTCCTTGGTCTCGTGACCCTGATGAGCGCGTCAGCGGCGGCTGAAGCGCGTAGACCAGGTCGAGCCACCGCGCTCGGTGCCAACGCAGGTGGTTGACGAGCCAGACCCGGTGCAGACCACTGTCTGTGTTTCGTAGTATGAGTTTTCCGTGCAGGGAGCCCGGGACGCGGTTATGTCGAGGCGTGAGCCGCTGAACCTGGCCTTGACCGGTCCCTTGCAGACGACACCGTTTTCTTCATACACAAAGCGCTGTCCGCTGCCATTGGCATCAAAGCAGTATTCGGCCTCAACAGGGCGGTTGGTTCTGCTGTTATAGAGGCCGGAGCGGCTGCGCCAGCAGCCCTTGAGAAAGCCCAGATCCATCTCTTTGGCGGCTGTGTCTGGAATTTCCATGGGAGCATCGACATCAGGTGCAGTCTCATCCGTATCAAGGATGCCGAAAAAGGGCATTTCTTCCGGACTCAGCCTTTCGGGTGCAGCTTCCTCAGGCTCGTCTGGAACCAGGGGGTATGTCGGGGCTGGTTTTGTCTCAACGACTGGTCGGCAGAGTGCAGCGCGCTCAGCGAGTGCCTGTTCCAACTCTGCTCTTTGCCGCGCCAGTTCGTGCAGTCTGTCTGTCTCAGCGCTCAAAGCTGGATTGTCTGTGTCTTGCGCAGGTGTGATCGTGCCTGGCGAGCATGCGCCTGGAAGTGGTATGGGGAGGGGGCCGAGCCCGGGGATGAGCGGTGCTGTGAGCCAGAACAGCAGGGACAGCAGCAATACAGGAAGAATCCAGGAAAGGCAGCCAGTGCGCCCAATGCTGCCAGGGCAGCCGGGTGGTGGCGTCTGAGGTGTCGCTGGCGTGTTTTCTGGAGTAGTCGCTGGTGGCGATTTTGGCTTTGGTGGCGTGGTGGTTTGGCGTACGATGTTCTCGATGTCAGCTGCCGGCTCTGCCGTGGCGTTCATGCCGCCCATACGCTTGATATCCTCGACGTCCGCCTTTTCGTCATGAGGTGCGAGCCCCCAGTTGACAAGCACCGGCCATCCCTGACAGGCGTAGACGTCGTCCGGGGCTGTCTGCGTGAGGGCTGTCATCAAAAGCCCTGCTGCCATGGGATCACGGGAGCGCTCTGTTTGTGTTAGTTCAAGGCAGGCCTGGCGCAGGCTGTCGAGACGCTGCAGGCATCGTTTTTTGTCTGAGGGCTCAAGGCGATCCAGTGGAACCGCTTCCGTCTCAGATTCACAGTACCAGTCGATGTCACCGGATGCGTCCTGCACTGGTTCGGAAAGAAAGAAGACAACCTCCATGGAGAGGCCGCGTTTTGCGAAAAAATCCTTCTTGCCGCTGAGCCAGGCCTTGAGCTGGGCGTAGCAGTCCACAGAGCGCACACCCTGATGGACAAGGGCGCGTGAGGTGGCTGCCCTGGTGGTATGGAGATGTCTGTTCATAACTGCCATGCCTTCCCTTTTTTTCAGCGGCCGGTTCTGGTGAAGGACGCATTCCAGATGTTGGTGCGGCCGTCAGCAAGGCTTTCCCTGCCCAGGCAGCGCAGATGGTTATTGTCGCGTGCGCACTGAGCAGTCTGGGCTGCAAAATTGCTGCCGTCACGGCAGTTCATGGGACCGGCCTGTATGGTGATGTTGCCGGCAGATGCTCTGTACGCAGTGCTGCCGCTGCATATTTTGCTGGCGGAATCCCAGGAGCCGAGATAGTGGTGGCGCGTGCCTTTGCCATTTTTGTCAAAGCAGTATTCAACCAGGATTTGCTGGCCGGTTGCCGACGACCTGTATAGATTGTCACTGGAGCGCCAGCAGCCGCCGAATTTGCTGGCGTCGTTTCTGGCCCCGGCCCCGGCACCTGCTCCGGCACCTGCACCTGCTCCGGCTCCGGCTCCGTCAGTCCTGTCGGCCCCTTGCCCGGCTCTGTCGCCGGCAGCCGGAGCCGCACCAAAGAAGGGCAGCTCCTCTGGAGTGAGGGGGCTTTCTTCACCGGCACTGCCCTGCTCAGCTCCATTACTGTCGGTCAGGGGACTTTCGCCGAAGTAAGGGAGATCCTGGGGTTTGAGTTCGCCTGCCTGACTGTCACTGGCTGTGACGCCACTGTCCGTGTCCGCGCTGTTTTCCGCTTGCCCGCGTTCAGCCGCCAGGGGGGCGGTATCTGTTTCAACGTCGGGCACAGGACCGGAGCCTTCGGTATCCATGGGCAGGTCTTCATTATCGCTGGCAGCCCCTCCGGCGCCGTCTTCTTCCTGGGCGCCGGGAACAGGTGCCGGTTCACCGCTATCGCTGTGCTGGCCTGCGTAGTCATCTGGCGCGCCTTCAACCTCTGCGTCCGGAATCATGAGTTCAGGCCCTTCAGTGACGTCTTCGTGAGGAAGCGTGACCGTCCCGGCATCTTCATGAGGCACGAGGAGAGCGTTATCAGGTGCAACGCCATGGTTGTCATCTGCAGGGGACGCGGGCACAGGCAGCACAGGACGCTCAAGGGGAATGGCCCGCGCTCTGGGATCTGTGCACATGGCCGCTCGCTCGGAGAGTGCCTGGTCAAGAGAGCGCAGCTCAGTCAGTTGCTTGTCCGCACGCGAGCGCTCTAAAGCCAGAGACGAGACAGAGTCAGTGTCCCGAAAGCAGCCGCCTGGCAGCGGCGAAGGCAGAAAACCCAGTATGGCCCCCAGTAACCAGACAGAGAAAACAGCAAGGGGCAGGGTGATAGCCCATGAAAAACAGCCGGAAAACATCCATTTCAGATGCCAGGATTCACGAGATGAGGGTGTTTCCTTCTCGAGCTGAACATTGGCTGATACAGGGGCATGACGGTTCTGTGGAGGCGCGACACTCTGCTTTGCGAAGGTCCTGGCTGTGTTTGCGATGTTTTTTTCAAGCCCTGGTACGGGTGGCGTCAGCGGGTCGGAGCCTGCGCGTGCAATGTCCTCGGGTGTGGCGCCGGATGTGCCGGGCTCATAGGCCCAGTTGATACAGACAAGGTTTTGTCCCTGCACCCATACGTCATCTGGCGATGGATGTCGCAGGGCGACACGCAAAACGTCTGCCTGCATGGCCATACCGGCTTTTTTTTCAAGTTCGTCGATGACGGCCCTCATGGCGCGTCCATAGAGCGCCAGCAGTCTCTCAGCCTGCTCGAGTTTCGGACCGGACAGGGAGTTCAGGCGAACTGGATCCGGGCCGTCAGCGCAGTACCAGTCTATCTGGCCGCTGTCCGGATCCCAGACTGGTTCCGCGAAAAACGTCGTGACATTGGCAATTCCATGTTTCTTGAACGTGTCATTATATCTGAGGAGCAGATCGCGCAGCTGATCATGGCAGTTAGAGACAATAATACCATGACTGCTCAGCGGACGCATGTCGGCCCGAATACTGGTGGCAAAGCGGATGCTCATCTTGTGTCCTCCTGGCAAAGCCTGCGGTGACGCGCCGAGCTCTCCCGGAACCGTTGATCGGGCGCAAGGCGGACGAAGCTGGTCAGCGGCTGCTTCAGGGCTTCGACGTGAAGGGCACGCCCGACGCCGTCAGGAAGTCGGCGATGGCAGTGGAGGCTATGGCGATGGAGGACTGCCGGTAGCTGCTGTCGTCCAGCTTGATCATGGTATTGATGCCCACTACGCTGCCTGAGTCATCAACAAGCGGGCCGCCGCTGTTGCCATGGGAGACTGTGGCCGAATGCACTACCAGGGGAGGCTGGCGATCCAAAGTGACGTTGACGGTGCCCTCGCTGTAGACCACTTCCGGAGCGGCCGTGCCGTCGCCGGCAAGAAGGCGTTTGAATTTGGGATCATCCGTTGTGACAGCGCCAGGGAAGCCCCATGCGCTGACCTTTTCAGTGCGCTGAACAAGTGAGGTGCGCAGCTTGAGGAAGGACACGTCGCAGGGCTTGTCCGTCTGCAGGACGGCCAGATCCATGCCATGTTCCTCTGTGAAGATGGCCACGTTAGCGGTGTGCACCATGCCGATGCGCTTGTTGATGAAGAAGATGCTGTCGCAGGATTTGACGACATGGGCGTTGGTCAGGATGAGGCTGGGGGTGATGAAAAAGCCTGTCCCCATGCTGGCGCTACCGTCGAGCTTGATGCCGAGCAAAAGGACGGTGCCCTGTTCGAGCAGTTGCGCAACGTTTGCAGGCGACTGGGCTTCAGCTGCATTTTGCACAGGCTGCGTTGCTGCGTCAGCTGGAGCATCGGGAGCGGGAGCACCCGGAACGGCAGGCGCTGTGGCGGCCTGGGGTGCAGGGACTGGCGTCATGTGGCCAGCTGGCGGCGTCAGCTGGTTGAGACCTGGCACCACGGCGCAGGGATCAGCCTCGAGCAGCTTGCGCAGCTCGTCAAGATAGAGCTCCGTAGCATCGTTCTGTTTTTTTAAGGCGGCAAGTTCGGCGGCCTGTTGTGCTGCCAGCAGGCGTTCGGCTTCGTATTTTTTGTAGATAAGCAAGCCCAGTGTCAAAAGAATAAGCAGAAGCAGGATCAGGCTGGTGACAAGCGGCGGACGTCGATACCAGGGAAGGACAGCAGGCGTTGTCCCGGCTGCGCCAGGGGCGCCGTCCTGCCTGACACTGTCATCGGCCCGGGCTGTGTCTTGAGCCGTTGTTTGCTCACTGGCTGCGCTGTCGGCAATTCCAGGAGCGGATGCGCTCTGTGCGTTGACGGAGTCCGTACCCTGACCTGCCGAGCTGTCAGCGGCTGGACTTGATCCGGCGCTCCCGGCGTTGTGAGCCTGTGAGGCATCGTTGCCGGCACCGGTCTGGGGAACAGTGTGCTTGTTGTCTGCCATGGTTGTGGACTCCTTGCAAAAGAATGCCGTCTGGTTTCTGATTTGCAGCAGTTCGTGCTCGAGCGCCCGGAGAATGCTGTGTCCCTGCTGTCAGAAATTCAGTGCCGGGAAGAGAGAATTTTCGATACCGTGCTGATCTTGCTTTGACAAATATTGCTTGAGATTTTTCAGCGCGACAGCGGCATCAGTCAGTCCGCATGCCGCAGCACGGCGGTACCATTCCAGGGCCAGCAGGGGATTAACAAATTCCTCGCGTGACAGGTCGCTTACAGGATCAAGCATCTGCGCCAGCATATACATGGCCTCAGTGTTGCCCCTCTCGGCTGATATCTCCAGTGTGCGCAGGGTATTTTCCATATCCTCGTCGGTTATGGACGGCACGCTGATATCTTTGAACGTTAAGGAGATGTTCTTTCCGGGATTGCGGGTGTACAGAGCGCCGCGAGAGAAGAGCCTGGCTTCGGTGTTGCTGCCGTCGCCTTCCGTAGTGGTCTGTGTGTTGCCGCCCAAAACGTCTATTCCGCTTAATTCAAGCTTCTGGTTGTTTAAAATGTCGGGATTGTCAATATCAAAATGCACGATGCCGGCAGTGGAAAACGTAACGCTGCCGGGATTCACGTCAAGACTGTCAAAATGGACGATGGGCTCGCCCAGTCTCGTGATCATAAAGCGATTGTCCCTGTAGAAGTAGACTGCCGCACACAGAATAAGGCCTGTACCTATGGCCAGAATAAGGGCCTTGGTGGAATTTCCAACCGCTGCGAGAGAGTTCGCCCTGGATGTGTGCTTTGGCTCGTACGGTCGCATGAGCTCTTGACTGAGGTCACGGGACACAGAGAGCTGAAAGGATTTGCCGCCAGCCATGGTCATGCGACAGGAAGTTGCGCTGTGGAAACCGGACAGCAACTCAGGTTCTATGCTGATACTGAGACAGCCGTTGTTAAAATGGTATCTCTCGGCCCGCAGCATTTTTCTCTGTGAATGCCACAATCCGCCCGGATAGAGGTATTTGCCGTCTGTCTGGCGTTGTATGCAGAAAAATAGAGGTGAGGCGAAAGGCTCTGGATTGTTGATGACGATGAGCCCCCAGCGCTGTCCAAATCTGCTGTCCCGCCTGATATACGCCTGCATAAGTCCCTCCTGTCGACCGACCCGCGACCAGTAGAATCGACAGGGCTGCGAAGACAGAAACCGGGCGCGTCCAGGGTCCCGTGGGGAACCGGCGCGCATACTTTATGTGTCTGCACTGGTCCTTGGTCATTTTTCATATATGGTGCGACAGGCTAACTGTCACTGAAGGCAGGTGAAAGTCCTGCGTGGGAAAGGGATACAGCGGGAGCTGTTACAGCAACCCACCCAGCACCTAGGCCTTGGGCGCTGTGTCGTGAGGCCCAGTGCCAGGCGTAGGTCGGGGAAATCGCGCCTCGAAAGAGGGGAAGCCGTATGAATCAGCCTCGAAAAATTAAATTCAGGGAGCCGATTCCTTCATATAGGACGCAGGCTACATAGGGCC
>CAZJPT010000075.1:0-8009 GCA_964547835.1 uncultured Desulfovibrio sp. | reverse complement strand
CGCGAAGATTTGGAGAAAGCATTCAGTGGCAATCGTGAGATGGTTGATATTGTACATATTAACCAGTTATGTAAAATACAAATGGAAGAATACAGAGTTAAGAGATATATTTAATGCATCTATTGACATATATGATGCAATGGAAAGCATTCGTATTATAGAAGAAGAGGGCAAAATGCCGCGAATCACTCCTTTTGTAGGGAATCAGCTGAAAATTTGCGAAATTTTGGAGCTACAAGTACCTGCTGGTTGTGCGCCTGGTTATGAGAGCCAACGCGTCAAGGTGAAGCGTGGGAGAAAACCCAAGGTGAGCACCTAGGGCTTCACATTACTGGTAAAAATTCGATGGAAATTCAGGCAGAAAAGGCGTCCCCCTGAAGCCAGACCCGGCTGCAGTGCTTGAAGTGCTGGCCGACATGGGCGTAGCTACGGACAAGGCCTGCTACGTGGGGGACAGCGATGTGGACATGATAACGGGACGGCGCGCCGGCACGGGTGTCGCCGGCGTCGCCTGGGGTTTCCGCGGCGCAGCTGCAGTCTCCGGCGCCGGAGCCATGTGGCTTGTGCAAAGCCCTGACGAACTCCCGGAGCTGGCTGCAGGCAGCCTTTCGCCCCTGTCCTGAAGAAACCAGGCATGAGGGGGCACATCCTTGCTCCCCTGACAACCAAGTAAAGATCTTGTCTGTCTGTTGACAGAACGGACAGTCATACTATTTTTGCAGTGAATCATTTTTATCCCAGCCGGAAATCGACGCAGTGTTTTTTTCCTCCGGTCCGCTCAGCGGCCTTTTTTTTCGCAGATGGCCGGACCAGATGCTGGCAGTACCCAGGATTACGAGAATGCCTATTAAAATTCCCTCAGACCTTCCAGCCAGGTCAGCCCTGGAGAGCGAAAATATCTTCATCATGACCGAAGAGCGTGCCTCATGCCAGGACATCCGTCCCCTGGACATTGTCATCGTCAACCTCATGCCCACGAAGATTACCACGGAGACACAGCTTCTGCGTCTGCTCGGCAACACACCACTGCAGGTCAATATCACGCTGCTGCGCACCCGTGACCACGTCTCCAAAAACACGCCCATAACCCATCTCGAACGTTTCTACCAGACGTTCGATCAAATTCGCGACCGCAAGTTCGACGGCATGATTGTCACCGGCGCTCCTGTAGAACTCCTCAATTATGAGGATGTGGACTACTGGAACGAACTCTCCAGCATCATGTCCTGGGCTGACAGCGGCCGCGTCTTCTCCACACTGTACCTGTGCTGGGCCGCCATGGCCGGCCTCTACTATTTCTACGGCATTGACAAATACGATTTGCCGAGCAAGCGCTTCGGTGTCTTCAGCCACAACATACATGATCGCCGCGCCAAGCTTTTCCGCGGCTTTGACGACATTTTCTGGGCTCCGCACTCGCGCCACACGGAAATCCGCGTGGAGGACGTGGCCAGGGTCCCCGGACTGAAAATCCTCGCCACATCCCCGGAAGCCGGCCTGGCCGTCGTAGAGAGCGAGGACCACAGTAAAATCTTCATGACCGGTCATCTCGAGTACGATCGCGAGACGCTCGATCTGGAATACAAGCGCGACCTGAGCAAGGGAGATCTCATCAACCTGCCACGTCACTACTATTACAACGATAACAGCGACGCCATCCCTGTAGTGAACTGGCGGGCTCATGCCCACCTGTTCTTCAGCAACTGGCTCAACTATTATGTCTACCAGGAAACACCGTACGAGTTTACACGCCCCTGATCTGGATTTGCGAATCTGCATTTTTTAGCGTAGTCTTGCAGGTATAGGCTAACTTAGAGGACGTCTCAAAACGCACAAGACTGTACATAAAAGCACTGTGTTAAGATGGTGTATCCAGAGTTTTGAGATCTCCTCTTATGACCTGCTCATCACAGCGCAGGTCGTATTGGCAAGCCGGTCCACACTTAGGAACAATCAGAAAACAAAACATCAGAAATTGATTGCCGCCCATTCCACGCATTACAATAACTTATTGTAATCATAGCTAAACAGTTGTGCTGCATCTCTATGTGGAGTAGTCAGTTCATGAGTTCTTTCCTGATCTTTCCTAATTATACCAGAAGAGGGATTGTATGCATTTTTCAACCAGAACTCGCTACGGACTGCGTTTTCTGATCCGTCTGTGTCACCTGCCCCCAGGTGAGAGGCTGCAACTCAGTCAGATTGAAAAACAGGAGGATATTTCCTCCGGTTATCTGCAGCAAATCGCCAGAGCACTCAGGCCCATGAACATCCTGACCGCCGTACGCGGCGCTGGTGGTGGATACGCGCTCAGCAAGTCCCCGGAGGAAATCAATCTGGAGGAGGTCTTCAATCACCTCGAAGGAGATTTCTCTCCGGTCAGATGCCTTTCCATCGAACCCTGCCAACGCAAGGAAATGTGCAGCACTGTTGCCTTCTGGCGGGAGCTTGACGACTATATACGCGCCTTCCTGCGGACGAGGACTCTCAAGGATCTGCTGCAGAGCCCTCAAACAAGCAAGGAACCACATCAGGCCGGCTCGCTTCTCGACGACCTGACCTTTGTCTGTCCGGGTGCCAAACAGCCGCCTGCCTGACCTTTATCAGCCATCGTTCCTGCCCGCCAGCCTGATGCCCGCGGGCAAAGGAGTTATATGCCATGTGGGAATACTCCAAAAAAGTACAGGATTTCTTCCTGAAACCTCATAATGCCGGTCCCATGGAGGACGCCAACGCCATTGGCGAGGTCGGCAGCCTCGCCTGTGGTGATGCCCTGAAACTCTACCTTAAAATAGACGACAAGGGCGTCATTCAGAAGGCGTCCTTTGAGACCTTCGGCTGCGCCAGCGCCATTGCCTCCAGTTCCGTGCTCACTGATATGGTTATTGGCATGAACGTGGAGGACGCGCTTAAAATAAAGAATGCGGACATCGCAAAAGCCCTGGATGGTCTGCCCAGAGAAAAGATGCACTGCTCTGTCATGGGTCAGGAGGCCCTTGAGGCCGCCATTCGTCAATGGAAGGGGGAAGCTCCCCTGCCCAGGACCCAGGAAGAGGGCAAACTGGTCTGCAAGTGCTTCAATGTCACGGATCTGACCATCATCAAGACCATCCGCGAAAACAACTTGAGCACACTTGAGGAAGTGACGGACTACACCAAGGCCGGTGGCGCCTGCCAGTCCTGCCTGGATGAAATCTCGGAAATCCTCGAAAACGAACTGAAGATCCGCAATGGGGAAATTCCGGACACAAACGCGGCTCCTGCGAAAGCGCCGGTCATCGAGCCCATGCCCAAACTTGATCCGGCTGCGTGTTCCATCTGGAGCAAGGGTATGAGCAATCTCGAGCGGATGCAGAAGGTTATGGCCGCCATGCAGATGATTCGTCCCCAGCTGCAGGCTGACGGTGGTGACGTGGAGCTCAAGGACATCAAGGGCAAGACCGTCTACGTTCAGCTCACTGGCCGCTGCGCCGGATGCCCGGCTTCCATGGCCACGCTCAAGGGTGTCATCGAGCAGATCCTGCGCATGCAGGTCGAGCCTGACATTGTTGTGAAAGAAGCGTAAACGAGGGTGTCGTTATGAAGATCGTCTATTTTGACAACAACGCCACCACCATGGTCGCCCCTGAAGTGACTGAAGCTATGCTGCCCATCTTCAGGGATTACTGGGGCAACCCGTCCAGCATGTACTCTTTCGCCGGCCAGGTGCACAAGCTCATGGAAAAAGGCCGCGAACAGATCGCTGAGCTGTTCAACGCCGATCCCAGCGAAATCCTCATTACCTCCTGCGGCACCGAGAGCGACAACACGGCCATCTGGAGCGCCCTGCAGATACAGAATGACAAACGCCACATCGTCACTACAGCTGTCGAGCATCCGGCCATCCTGCAGACGGCAGCCATGTGGGAGCGTCAAGGCTACCGCGTCACCAGACTGGGCGTGGACGAAAAGGGACGCATCAACCTTGACGAGTACGCTGCGGCCCTGACCCCGGACACAGCCATCGTCTCCATCATGTTCGCCAACAACGAGGTGGGCAATGTGTATCCCATCAAGAAAATGGCGGAAATGGCCAGGGAAAGGGGCCTGCTTTTCCATACGGACGCCGTGCAGGCAGCCGGCAAGGTGCGCATTGACCTCAAGGATCTGCCGGTAGACATGCTCTCCATCTCCGGCCACAAGCTGCACGCTCCCAAGGGCGTAGGCATGCTTTACATACGCAAGGGTATTCGTCTGCGTCCATTCATACGCGGAGGCCATCAGGAAGGCGGTCGTCGCGCCGGTACCGAGAATGTGCCCTACATTGTCGGTCTGGGCGTAGCGTGTGAGCTGGCCCGCAAGCACTTTGACGAGGAAGTGACCAGGGTCTCTGCCCTGCGCGATCGCCTGGAGCAGGGTATTCTCGCCTCCGTGCCTGACGCACGTATCAATGGCGACACGGAAAACAGGCTGCCCGGCACCACCAATATTGCCTTCCGTAACATTGAAGGTGAGGCCGTGCTGCTTATGCTCAATGAATTTGGCATTTGCGCGAGCTCTGGATCCGCCTGCACCTCAGGCTCCCTTGAGCCTTCACATGTGCTCACAGCCATGCGTGTCCCCTTCAAGTATGCCCACAGTTCCACGCGCTTCTCCCTCTCGCGCTACAACACGCAAGAAGAAGTAGACTATGCACTGGAAAAAATTCCTCCAATCATCAAGACGCTGCGTGATCTGTCACCTTTCAAAGACTGAACAGCTCCATATGCTTTAAGGCGCCCCCGGCTGACAATGGCCGCGGGCGCTTTTTCATGGTGTGTCTGACAGCCGGGCCAATGTCACACAGCGCCTTTGCCAGCAGCCCGGTCGCTCTGTTTCCGCCGGAGGCCTGCTTCTGCTGTCGTTTTTTTTCGTCGATGGTGCTATACTTTTCGCGTCGCTGGCTCCGAAAGAGTGGTCTGCACAGGGTGTCGCCTTGTGGTATACCATCATTCGCCCAGCACCTGTGCCGCTTGACACTCCCCACGCCTGAAGGCTGGGGATTCCCGCTTCTTCCACAGCCTCTGTACATGATACAGACTTCTGGCGAAAATATCCCTCTTGCGCGAGAACGGCTTATATCCCCATCGCCAAAGCAGGAGGCTGTACGCCGCACTTGGTAAAGGTGCCGTGAAGTATGCGCTGCAGCATGTCCTTCGTGTGACACTGCATGCGGGAGATGATCTGCACTCCCAAAAAAACGGAAAAGTGTGCATATGTCTCCCGACATGTTTCTCTCTTTCAGATTGTTTTCCAGTTATGCAGATTTTTGACGTCATCATCATTGGTGCCGGCACCGGCGGTATTGCTGCAGCCAGGCTTCTCGCCCGCGGTGGAAAAAAGGTTGCCCTTGTGGAAAACCGCAGCTGGGGCGGTACCTGTCTCAACCGCGGCTGCGTCCCCACCAAACTTCTCCTCGGCGCCGTAGCGCCCCTGGGGCTGATGGCCAACCTCTCCCGTGACCGTATTATCGAGGGCACGGAGCACGTGAACTTTTTGGCCTTGCGCGAGCGCGTACGTACCTTTGTGGAAGGCTCACGCAAAGCCCTGGCCCTGGAACTCATCGATCTGGGCGTCCACCTCATCAAGGGACAGGCCAGGTGCGTGTCACCAACAAGTATCTGTGTCGAGGAAAAGGATGGCCAGCAACGCCTGCTGCAAAGTGACAACATCATCTTTGCCTGTGGATCGCGCACATCCACCTATCCGGACATGGTACCCGACGGCAACGTCGTGTTAAGCAGCACAACCATCCTCGAGCAGCGCGTCATACCCAAAAGCCTGGTCATCAGTGGCGGAGGCACCATCGGTATAGAACTGGCGGATTTCTTCCTGCATATGGGCTGCAAGGTGACCATATGCGAGGCAGCCCCGCAACTCTGCCCCACTGAGGACAGCGACATCGGCATGCAGATGCGCTTTTACCTGGAGCGGCGCGGAGTCGTTTGCAAAACCGGCGTGCGCGTTGTCTCACTTTTGCCCGACGAAAATGGACAAGCTTGCCTGACCCTGGCCAACGGCGAGGTATGTGTGGCCGAAAAGGGCCTTATCGCCTCGGGGCGCATGCCCAACACGGAAAAACTTGACGCGGATAATGCCGGTATTGCCCTTAACCGCCGCGGATTCATCACCACGGACTATTTTCTGCGCTCCTCGCCCAACTCCTGGGCCATTGGTGACGTCAATGGCAGGGCACTGCTGGCCCATGCCGCGGCCCATCAGGGTGAATACGCAGCACGCAGCATCCTGGGAATAGAACACGGTCCCTACGTGTCCGGCCCCTGCCCTTCCTGCTTCCATGGCTCCCAGGAAATCATGCGCGTGGGCATGACTGAGCGCGAGGCCGTAGCCGTAGGCGGTGAGGTCTATATCTCCAAGGTGCACTTTGCCTCCAACGTCATGGCCCAGGCCGCAGGCAATCCCTACGGCTTCGTCAAGGTAGTCTGGCGCAATGCTGAAATCGCCGGCATCGCCGCCATAGGCGCCGGCGTCTCACAGCTGGCACTATCCGCGCAGCTGCTGCTCATCGGGCAGTACCATGGCGCACGGCTCGACACTTTCATGGTGGCCCACCCTACCCTTGACGAGACCCTGGTGCAGGCCATACGTGCCCGCCGCGTACCTTCCAAAGACTGAACTGCACCAGCTTGCAGAAAAAAAGCGCCGGAAAACCAGCGCGCAGTATCCGGTCCGGGAGAAGCAGAAGCTGAAAAACCAGGTGCTTTCCCGGACCGGAGGGGAAGAACGGATACGAGTCCGCTGCGAACCATCTCGTTGGATGGCATCACCCATTTGTCAGAAGTGCGACTGTGCCCTCACACAGCAAAGCGTGACGGTCTGCTTTTTGATTTGTTCATAAACGACTTCTGATGTCCATTGCCGCACCCGTAAGCCAAAGTCACGGGGCTTTTGCGCAAAGCGACATCGCGCCGCACAGAAACTAAAAATTTTCTATCAGATAGTCCCAGAACAACTCCTCATTTCTGGATCTGCTTCTATTTGAAAAAGCGTAGATATTACATTTTGAATCAATTTCTGGTATTGGTATTTCCTTCTCAACGATAATTTTTTCTTTAACTCTGTAGTCAAGCTTGAATAGATTTCGAGGTTGCACAAAGACAGCGATATTTTGAATTACCAGCTCAAGAATATCTTCTTTATTGGCAAGTCTGAAAGAAGACGCGAAATATGGTATATAAACCCTTGACACCATATCTCTTGGATCGGAATACCAGGCCAGACAGGTTCCCTTCAGATCTTCCAGCGTCAGACTCTCCTTTGAGGCTAAGGGATGTGTTGCCCCCATGAACAGGCGGCGCTCGTCCGTAGACAGGAGTACGGCATCAAGCTGCGCTGCCTTTGCCTGTGCGAGAAGATGTGTTTTCGGAGGAGATGTTGCTATGGCTATGTTCGCACTGGTTGACAGTATCTTATTGATGATTGCGTAATGCTGGACGCCATGGACAAAAACCGTCAGATTCTCATATTCCTTCTGGAAGGGCACGATAATTTTCGGTGTAATGTAATGACTAATGACGGGCGAACAGATTATATGAATCTCTCCGCTTGGCTCTGAATCATTTATATTTTTATGATTCCAGCCTTCTATAATTTTAACGACGACTTCTCCTTCATCGCTGATTCTTTTCCCCTCAGCCGTCAGGAACACCCCTTTACTCGTTCTTTTAAAAATTGTTATCCCTAGCTCAGATTCAAGTGATTTTATACTTGATGATAATGCTGGCTGAGATATATTAAGCTTTTCAGAGGCTTTGCTTATAGAATGCAATTTAGCCACTTCAATTATATGGTAGATTTGTTCTATACGCATTCATGAACACCTCTTTTTACGAAAAACAGGCATTAATAAAATAGTTCAGAGGTATTCAGCAGGTAGGCACAGCTCTGGATTTGTTCCGAAAATACCGGCCAACATTAAGAGGAGATCTTAAAACCCACAATGCTGTACATAAAAGCACTGTGTTAAGATG
>CAZJPT010000074.1:0-8067 GCA_964547835.1 uncultured Desulfovibrio sp. | reverse complement strand
AAATAGAGTTTCAGGGAGCGGATGGCCAGGTTAAGCAGTATGAGCGTAGGCATGTTGCTGGTTCCGCTCTGCAATATCTCAATGAGCTGCTTTACTTCAGGGTCCGTCGTCTCGCCAGGCGGCATGATGTAGTTGACGAACAGCATGGTCCATATCTGCTCAATAAAGGTCTGCAGCAGTACAACTACCAGAAAGAAGGACAACGCACGCAATACCGGGCCGGGAGCGAACTCGCTGAAAAAACGCGGTGCCGCAAACATGACTCTCAGACAGGTCTGATACAGGGCCAAAGGATAGTCGTGAAAGCTGCGCGCACATTCCCAGGGATTAAAGCTCCAGCGTTCTTCATCCCCGTCAGTATCGCGCCCAGCCCAGCGCTGACTTTCCTCCGTGTCATCCGCACGCCGAACATCGGGCTGCGGCATGGAACTATTAGCGTCTGTGACCGGCGACACCGTCTCTTTGTGGTCAGACGCGTCGTCTCTTGTAATTCGCCCTTCAGCGTCAGTCTTATTGGGAACTGCTGTCTCTCCCTGTCCGAAATTGGAAGCTGCGTCTTCATGGCCGGGGGTGCTCCCGACATTGTCGGACTCGTTCTTCCGTGCAAAATCCCGCTTGGAGAAACGGAATTTCCTGCCGCAGCTCGGGCAGCGGGCAAGCAAATCGCCGTCTGGAATGGCGGCCTCGTCCATTTCACGGCTGCAGGCACAGTGAGGGCATTGTATCTTCATCAAAAACCGGCGCACGTCTCCTGCGCTCTGGCAGGAAACAAGGCACCGCCTCCTTTCTTTTCAAAGACGCGTTCAAATGTTGCGGCACAGACGTCCTGTTGCCTGATGACGCCCTCCAAAGCCCATCGTGTCCACGCCGTGATGTTACCTGACAGGCCGCCGCCTGACTGGATCACGGAGCCAGTCAAGTTCTTTTTTGAGCGACGTTAAGAGGACGTCTCAAAACGCACAAGACTGTACATAAAAGCACAGTGTTAAGATGGTGTATCCAGAGTTTTGAGATCACCTCTAAATTCTTATCTTGTGCAAAGCGTGCTGAAGATGCATCTGTTACCTTAGGAACTGCGGAAAAGTAATATTGGTTCTTTCAGTCTGATGTCCACGCCATCGATCAAAACCTTATGACCTTACCTTGAACACCAATACAGCATACAAATATCTAACGCAAGCAAAAATATGTCCTGCTCAGGACTGACGAATGAGGCTTTCACGCAATCTTTACGGGGTTGGTAAATTGGCGGATCTGGCGTTCTCTGCCACTCTGTCTGTCAGCGTGGTGATGCAAACATGACAAGCAGATGACAGGAAAACAACAGGCAGCGCGTTTGGGGACGACGCATGACACGCCACCTCCCGACACAGCGGCGTCGCAGCCAGACAGCAAAATACGGGAGGGAAATGAAAGGCAGGCGGGAACGGGCCCCTACGTCCTCCCGAGCTCTGTCAACACAGGGACGCCCGCTGCAGCAAGGCAGAGACGGCAGCACAGCGCCCTTGACGAATGAAGTCGGAAATTGTCTCTCAACAGGCGTCCGGACCTTTGGCACTGTCCGCCGGCAGGCGATCATCAACATGCCCCCTGCCCCCTGCCCTTGTCCGTTCCCTGCGTCTGCACATCTACAGCCTCACCGCGCAAGCAGGCAGCTATACGTGCTGCGCGCACGCGCCCTATACCAGGAATGGCGGCCAGTTCCTCTTCGCCTGCGCGCTGCATCCGCTCAAAACTCTGAAAGCGATCCCAGAGCAGTCTGGCTGTCGCAGGGCCTATCCCGGGCAGGCGGGTGAGCTCACCGGACAGGGCTTCTCTTGTTCTGGCGCGACGATGCCGCGTTATGGCGAAATGGTGTGTGGCGTCACGCACCGACTGCAGAAAGAGCAGCTCCGGCCCCCCTTCCTTGAAAGGCAGCGGATTGGCACGTCCGGGCACGAAGATATGGTCGGCCACATTACCAGCTCTGCGATCAGCGTGACCGCGCTCGTCCCTGGCCTTGGCAATGCCGGCAATGGGAAACAATCCAGCTTGTCCCGCATCCTTGAGCGCACGAGCCACGCTGGCAACCTGACCCCGGCCGCCGTCTACCAGCAGCAGGTCCGGCCAGGGAGGGCCTGATTCCAGGCGTCTGCCCACCCAGGCGTACAGCGTGCCGTAGTCGTCATTGCTGTCTGGCATGTTGTAGACGCGCCACTGCGATTTGTCAGCGCGACCGTCGTTGTACACCACCATGCCGACCCTGGTCTGCCTGCCATCAGTATGCGACACGTCGACACACTCAATACGCTTGGGTGGCCCATCCAGCTGCAGCAGCCGGGCCACCCCAGACAGTGGTCCGGATTTTGCCATCCTGGCACGGCGCATGGCCTCCTCTCTGGCATTGCTGCGGGCAATGTCCACAAGACGATTCTCGGCTGCGTCACGCGGAGCCACCAGACGGACCTGACCGTCACGTCGCTCGGACAGGCTTTGCTCCATGGCTTCCTTTTCCGCGCCGCCACCGTTTTCCTCCTCCCTGTCTCCGGGAATCCAGGGCAGAAGCACTCTGGGGGGCGGCGTCATGTCCAGGTAGAACTGGGTCAGGAAGGTCAGCATAAGATCGGCAGCGTCCCCAAACTCCAGGCCAGGCCAGAAAAAGGAACGGCCGTCCAGCATGGCGCCGTTACGCACAAAGAGTACGCCAAGAGAGAGACCGTCTTCCGCGGCATAAAGGCCAAGCACGTCCATGTCACCGCCCTGGGGCAGGACAACGGACTGCCGCTCCACAGTACGCTCCACGGCCTGTATTCTGTCTCTGTAGAGAGCTGCCTTCTCATATTCCAGGTTATCCGCGGCCTCGGTCATAAGCCTGCGCAGCCCGGCCGTGAATTCCGCAGCTCTGCCGGACAGAACCATGCACACACTGTCTACGTGAACGCTATACTCTTCCTCTGTGACAAGGCCGGTACAGGGGGCAAGGCACTGCCCCATGTGGTGATAGAGACAGGGGCGAACGCGGTTGCGCATGGCCTTGTCTGAACAGCGGCGCAAGGGAAAGGCCTTGTGCAGCAGCTTCCACGTCTCTCTGGCAGCCAGGGCGGACGTAAACGGCCCGAAGTAGCGGGCCTTGTCCCTGCGGGCGTGACGCACGATTTCCAGTCGCGGAAAGTAAGCCTTCACGTCCAGACGAAAAAGGGCGTACTGCTTGTCGTCACGCAGCAGGATGTTGTAATGGGGCCGATGCTTCTTGATGAGGCTCGCTTCAAGCAAAAAGGCCTCTTTCTCCGTGGTGGTGGTCAAAAAATCCACGCTCACGGCGTGACTCAGCATGGCCCCGGTCCTGGCCGGCACGCCGTCGGAGCGAAAATAGGAAAGCACGCGACGACGCAGCACACGTGCCTTGCCCACATAGAGCACCGTGCCGGACGCATCCTTGTAGAGATAGACGCCCGGCGCCTGAGGTATAGTCTGGGGATCAGGTCTTTCCATGTGTGGGCGCTCCGCGCCCAAAAAACGGCTAGTGGCCGGTGATGCGGTATTTTTTCAGCTTGTACTGCAGCAGACTTTTGGAAATGTTAAGCATTTCTGCTGCTTTGGCCTGCACAAAATCAGCTCGCACAAGGGCGCGGCGGATAATGGCTGCCTCAATCTTCTTAAGGGTGTCGGTTAGATCCAGCTGCACAGGCAGCAGATCCACGGCGCTCTTAAACTGGGACTCTTCATCACGTATCTCAGGAGGCAGATCTTCCTCTCCGATGACTACGCCTGGCACCAGAACCATGCAGCTCTCCACCACATTCTCCAGCTGACGAATATTTCCTGGCCAGTCGTACCCGGAGAGATAGTTGATGGCCTGGGTGGAGAAGCTCTTCTGCTCGGCCATACCATTGTCCTGACTGTACTTGGAGACAAAGTGAGCAACCAGGGGGGGAATGTCCTCGCGCCGCTCGCGCAGGGGAAGCAGTTCTATCTGCACAACGTTAACACGGTAATAGAGATCCTCGCGAAAACTTCCGTCACTGACCATTTCCGAGAGATCGTTCAGCGAGGCCATGACGAAACGCACGTCCACGTCCACAGCCGTGCTGCCTCCAACACGCTCTATCTTGCGATCCTGCAGCACGCGCAGCAGCCTGGCCTGCAGATCGGGCGAGAGCTCGCCAAGGTCGTCCAGAAAAAGCGTGCCGCCATCAGCCTGTTCCACACGGCCGCGGCGCAAAGCCGGGGCGCCGGCAGAAGAGGAAATCTCGGAGCCGAAAAGTTCGACCTCCAGTGCATTGGCTGGCAGGGACGAGCAGTCCACCATGACAAAGGGCTTCTCCTTGCGGGGGCTGGCCAGGTGTATAGCCCTGGCCACCATCTCCTTGCCTGTACCTGACTCACCGGTGATGAGCACAGTGGTGCGGCCCGGAGCCACGCGGTCCACCATCTGGCGCACCTGAGCCATGTTCTTGCTGCGCCCTATAAGCGTGTGCAGGCCGTAGTGCTCCTGCATGGCCTCCTGCAGCAGCCGGTACTGGCGATGCGCCCTGGAAAGCTGCACTGCATTATGTATGGAGAGCAGCAGTTCGTCGTTGGAGAAAGGCTTGGTGATATAATCGAACGCACCGTACTTCATGGTCTCCACGGCACTCTCGATGGTGCCGAAGGCCGTCATGATGAGCACCGGGATATGCGGCCAGTTCTTTTTGACCTGGGCCAGCACGTCCATACCCGTGAGACGAGGCATCTTCATATCGGTCACAACGACGTCCACCTCGCTTTCCTGAAGGAATGTCAGCGCGGTCTCGGCGTCGTTGATGGCTGTGACTGTATACCCCTCGTCTTCAAGCAGCGTCTCCAGAACCAGCAGATAGTTCTTTTCGTCATCAATAATGAGAATGTGTGCTTTTTCTGACATGGCGTGCCCCTGAATCCTGCCTGTGCTCTCCTGTTTCACACTGTATACTAAAGACGTCGCCTGAGCTCAATCACTGTCTTTCTCAGTCCTCGTCTGATCGTTATGTCCCGCCGCCCTCTGCAGGTGTGACTGACTGCGGCGCCAGCGGCAGACATACCGTGACCCTGGCCCCCCCCTCGTCAGCATTGGAAAGCGTTACCATGCCACCGTGTGACCGGATGATGGAGCTGACTATGGGCAGCCCCAGACCTGTGCCGCCTTCCTTGGTCGTAAAGAAGGGCTCGAAAAGCTTGTTGATGATGTCGTCATCAAAACCGGGACCACTGTCTGTCACCTCGATGACGGCCTCAGCGTCGCGGCTCGTGACATGCACGTCCAGTGTGCCGTTACTCCCCATGGCCTGACGACCATTAACCAGGATGTTGTAGAATGCCCTGTAAAGGAGATCCTTGTCACCCAGCACCCAGACGCGCCCATCGAAGCGCTGCTCGATGACGATGCCGGAGCGGCTGAAATCACTTTCCACAAAGGCAACGATCTGCTTCCAGATCAAGTTGATCTCTACGGGATCCTGCTTGGGCTGTCTCGGTCGTGCGTAATCCAGAAAGTCATTAACGGTCTGGGAAAGGCGCAGCGTCTCGTCGTGCATGGCCTCAATCAGCCGCTGCGTGCCCTTGTCTGCACTGCCAGCCACACGTTTTTGCAGGAGTTCGGCTGTTGAGCGGATGATGCCCAGGGGGTTGCGTATTTCGTGGGCAATGCTGGCCACCACGCGGCCCATGCTCACCAGGCGCTCAGTGCTCTGCAATTCCTTTTCAAGATGCAGATTCTTCTGTATGCGCAGATTGAGATCGATTTCTGCCCGGCGGATGATGATGAGCAGCAGGATGAACATGATGATCGAGGAGAGCAGACACATGATCACAACAGCGACCTGGGTGAGCAGCACCTGCACATAGTCATCAGTAATGTCCTGCGTCACCTCCAGCACGCCCATAAGCGTGTCTTCTACAGTAATGTTCTCGGCCCTGGAGAAATCCATGTTCTTGGCGATGAATTCCTGCGCCACAAGGCGGATGAGAAAGACATCACCGCGCAGCGGGAAGAGCACGGTCAGCTGCACGCTGCCTGGCTTGAGCGGCCAGAGAAAGGGTATCTCCCAGATATTAAAGTTACGCTCGATAATGGCTCTGGTGCGTTCCCCCTGCAGGCATTTATCCATTTCCAGGGGAATCAGATCCATACGGCCAAACTCGCTGCGATCTGTAGAATAGGTAATACCCCCGCGCAGGGGCTCAAAGACGCGCAGCCTGGATACTGGCAGTCCTACGATGACAGAGCGGACTACGCTGTCCATAAGCTCCTGCTGCTTTGTATTGCTGAGGGAGATTTGGCCGTACTCGCTGATGGTAGGCACTGCGAAGCGCTGAAAGATCTGATTGTTCAGATTGTGTGCCAGCAGCATGGCCAGGCCTTCCTGCCTGTCCATGAGAGTGCTTCGCGTCTGATTGGCAATAAAGACGGACAGACCCATGCTCACGACGAGCACCACGAGCAGCAAAAGCCAGGAAAGGGTGCGGGCATAGCCCAGGGGCTGCCCATGTTCATTGACGCCCCCTCTTCCTGTTTTACCGTTGCCGTTGCTGCCCTGCGGCAGCGTTCTGCCGCCGGCACCATTGCCGCCTGTGTGCATCACACTTCTCCAGCTCAGCGTGCGCCGCCACGCCAGCAGGCTGGTCACAGCAATCAAGACAATGACCAGCCATAACACTGCTACGACGCTTAGAACATATCAACACGTTCCTCTGCTCTCAAAAGGAAGATGCTGAGTTCCGTTTTCTCTTTGTCATACTCATCGCAGCCCAGACGGGCGGCGGTCAGCCTCTTGCCCAGCTCAACCGCGGGTTGATTTGTGGGATCAATACCCATGAGCCAGCCGGTGAGCACTGTGGTGATCTCCAGCAGCATCATGAGCTTACCACAGCTACGCTCATCGGCGTTCTTCAAGTTGATGCTCATCACCGGCACCTGATTTTTGACCAGGGCCATAAGCGTGCTTAAAGCCTCAGCGTTCAACAAACTGGCAAAGAGCTTGCCACTTAGAAATTCCCATTCCTTGGGCAGATCCTCCGGGAGCTTCATCCAGGATTCACGTTTCTCGGTTGTCAAAAAGAAGCAGCCTTTGTCACGCGGCCCGTCAAGGAACATCTGATTGAGCGAGTGCTGATCCGTGACGCCAATGGCCGGCACAGGCATGAGGCCAAGGCCATTCTTGCCAAGACTCTCAGCCCAGAGCTGCGCAAACCAGGGGCCAAGGGAGGCAAACAAGGGCTCGTAGCAGTAGAAAATCAGTTCATGATAGCCGAGATCCTCCAGTGTCTTGGCCCAGCAGGCCAGGTAGAAGGCAGGGTGCTGCCTGATGAGTCGGGGTTCGCCGGAGAGACAGCGCGACACGTCGCGGGCCCCTTGGATCAGGTTTTTCCAGTCTATGCCCAGATAGGCAGCCGGCAACAGGCCTACCGGGGACAAAGCCGAAAAGCGCCCCCCCAGGTTGTCTGGCACGACCATGCTGCGCAGGCCGTGTGTCGCGACCTCCTCACGCAGAAAACCTTTGTTTTTGTCCGTGATAATGATCATGTGGTCCTTCCACTCGTCGCCCAGGGCCTCGCGCAGCCATCGTGTGACAATGAAGTACTGGGAGATGGTCTCGATGGTTTGCCCTGACTTGGATATGGTGACCACTATGGTGTCCGCAGGATTCAGCCGGCTCAGCCACGCCTCAAAGGTTACAGAGCACACATTGTCAGCGACCCAGAGTGAGCGGCCATTATGGCCGGGCATATCCTGAGACGGCGCAAAGGCACGCTGCAGGGCCTTCGCTCCCAGAGCTGAACCACCTATGCCGAGCAACAGCATATTGTTGTAGCGCATGGCCTCCTTGGACAGTGCTTCCAGATCGTCGAGATCATCAAGGTAATTCATGGTGAGGAAGGGAATTCTGTTCTGTCTGATCTCTTCACGTAACTTTTTTTCCAGTATCTTTGACGCAGGATACAGACTTTCTTTAAAATCACGTTTGTTTAAACGGCCTCCAAAAGCTCTTGAGCACTCAATATATCCCATGCTATCCTCCTTTGACATCCTCCCCCGCCTGAAGGCGGGGGATTCCTATCGGTAGCGGCTCT
>CAZJPT010000073.1:7188-8107 GCA_964547835.1 uncultured Desulfovibrio sp. | reverse complement strand
CGCCTTATATCCCCGCCCTGAAGGGCGAGGCTTTACGGCGCGTCGGGTAAAAAACGGCCCTGCCTGCGCGTCTGTCCGGCTGGTCTCTACATTGCTGCCAGGGATGGCATCATGTTTGATTACGCGGGCTGTCTGGAATGCGGCACATGTCGACTTGTATGTACATATGGGGGGATGCGCAGATGGACCTATCCCAGGGGAAGTTTTGGCGTCGCCTTCAGGCAGGGCTAGACATGGGGTGCCGTTCCCGGCTCATGGCACTCTGGCATGCATGGGCGAATGTGTCTGTGGCAGGCTGAACGAGGTGCCGTAATGTTTTTTTCACCCCGCCATATGCTCCATTATGTCCGGGCATGACGGGACATGGCGGGAAAATGAGATGTATGGGATGTGCCAGATTCTGCATTTTCCTTCTCCTGTTAACGCAATTTAAGGGAATAATCATGAAAAATACCATTGAAGCGCCTATGGCAGGCAAGGTTCTCGAAGTCATGGTCAAGGCAGGTGACACTGTTGACGACGGAGATGAGCTTGTGCTCATTGAATCCATGAAAATGGAAATTCCCATCATAGCCGAGGAGTACGGGAGAGTGACTGAAGTCCTTGTCGCCCCGGGCAGCGAGATAATGGCCGGCGACCCCATGGTCATAACTGAGTCATAACGGTGCGCAGCCCCTGGCTTTTGCCAGGAGGCGTCAGGGACAGGCCGCTGGTCTTTTCAGCAAAAGGTCGTCCCTAAAGACAGCAGCGCAGCATGACATATTGGGGAGTGACATGACGCCTGTTCTGCATCTGGCCAGCACGGATTCAACCAATCAGGAAATGATGCGCAGACTCCGAAAAGGGCCACTCGCGGATGGTACAATAATCCTGGCCGATTTTCAGACGCAAGGGAGGGGTCGGCCCAAAAGGAGCTGGG
>CAZJPT010000073.1:0-7178 GCA_964547835.1 uncultured Desulfovibrio sp. | reverse complement strand
GAAAGCAGACCTGGTAGCAGCATGCTCTGTTCCTTCTGGTGCGAGCTGGCTGTTCGGGGCACGGCGCTTACCGGCTTTTCCCTGGTGCCACCCCTTGCAGTCACGGACTGTCTGCATGAGCTTTCCGTGGATGCCCTGTGCAAATGGCCCAATGACGTGCGTTGGAGAGGGCGGAAATTATGCGGCATCCTGACACAATGTCTGACCGGCAGAGATATTGTCCTGGGCGCCGTAGTGGGTGTCGGGCTGAATATAAAGGATGCTCCGGACCTGCCGGGCAGTTCGTCTGCACCTGTCTGTTTACAGGAAATCCTTGGTTTTGCGCCTGATGTGGAAACGCTGGCGACCGCAATAGGAAGCTGCCTTATGGAGCGGAAAAAACGCTGGCTTGCCGGTGAGCGGGCTGCGCAGCTTAACGAATGGCTGGAACAGTGCGACCACAAGGAGACTGAAGTGCGCGTTACCATCGGAGGACAAAGGGTATCGGGCATTATGCGAGGACTTGGTCCTCAGGGGCAGCTGCTTTTCGAACATGACGGACGCGTCGACGAAGTATGGGCTGATGACATTGTGCCACTTGCGTGAAGGCATGCATTTGGCGTTTTTGTGCAGGAAGAAAACATAATCTGGCCGTAGCTGTCCCGCAGACTGAGGAGATTGTGCAAAAATGAAGCTTGCGCCTCGTATTTTAAGGAGTTGACATGAATTGGGAAAAGGAGATCCGGGAACTGGAATTTCGCAGACAGGAGGCATTAAAGCTTGGCGGCGAGGAGCATGTCGCGAGGCAGCATGCATTCGGGAAGCTTACCATCCGGGAGCGTATTGACAAGTTGCTTGATGCAGGCTCGTTCATGGAAATAGGACAGCTTGCCGGCACTGGCGAATACGATGCAGACGGCAACCTCATCAAGGTGACACCCTCTCCCTACGTGATGGGGCTTGGCAGGATTGACGGGCGCTTCGTGGCGGTAGGCGGTGAGGATTTCACTATTCGAGGCGGGACCGGTGGCGGCCTTGAAAAGCGCAAGGGCGGCCAGGGGGGATTTCTGGAAGAGATGGCAGCTGATCATCTCTGCCCCTTAATCAACCTTATAGAAGGGGCCGGCGCCTCTGTCACGGAAGCTGCCAAAGGCTATAAACGCATGCCTGGCAAGGACGCCATGGATCGCTGCGTGGACCTGCTCAGCAAGGTTCCTGTATGTTCCGCGGTGATGGGCGCTGTAGCCGGCGGGCCGGCTGGTCGTGCCGTGCTCTCGCATTTCTCGGTTATGGTAGACAAAACATCTCAGATCTTTGCTGCCGGGCCGCCTGTAGTGGAGCGCGCCCTCGGACACAAACTGACAAAGGAAGAGCTTGGCGGTGCGACAGTGGCGGCTGTTAAGGGGGGCACCATCGACAATGTTGCCAAAAGCGAGGAGGAGGCACTTATGATGATTCGCCGCTTCCTCAGCTACATGCCTGCCAATGTCTGGGAAATGCCGCCCCGTGTTCAGATTGATGACCCCGTGACGCGTCGGGACGACGCGCTGCTGTCCATTATTCCTGAGAATAGAAAGCGCGCCTACGATATGAAGAAAATCATCAGGCTGCTTGTCGATCGTGATTCCTTCTTCGAAATACAGCCTGGCTTTGGCAAGTCCATTATCGTGGGGCTTGCCCGCTTCAATGGCTTCACAACGGGTATTATTGCCAACAACCCCCTGGTGCTGGCCGGGGCCATGGACGCTGCCTCTTCCAGGAAGGCTACGCACTTTGCCGGGCTGTGCAATATCTTCCACATTCCCATGGTGCATCTGGTAGACTGCCCGGGATTCATGCTTGGACTTCAGTCAGAGGAGTCTGGCACGCTCCGCTTTGGCCTTGCAGCCATGTTTGAGTGCTACCGCAGCACTATCCCCCGGGTAACCGTCGCAGTCAGAAAGGCATACGGCATGGGCTGCGCCCTCAGCTTCACGGATCACACGCTCCGCTATCGGATGGCATGGCCTTCGGGCGAATTTGGATCGCTTCCCATAGAGGGCGGCGTTGCCGCCGCGTACCGGCGCGAGATCGCGGCTGCTCCGGACCCGGCAAAGCGCACAGCCGAGCTGGAAGCCGAATTACTGAAGTATTCCTCCCCATTCCGCACAGCTGAACATTTCTCTGTAGAGGACGTAATCGATCCGCGTGAAACGCGTTACCGTCTGTGCACACTTATTGAGGCAGCACAGGGGCGCATCAAGACAGAACTTGGACGCACACCCATGTACGGTCTGCGCCCGTAATAATCTCAACATCAGAAGGCGGGGGACTCTCGTTTCTTCCAAAGCTCCCTGGCTGGCGTCTTTTTCCTGTGCAAAGGCTTCCTTGTCCGAGCATGGCAGGCAGGGCTGTCCTTTGCGCCGGGGCCATTTACTGGAAGACAGGAAAGCCTGCGTCCGCCCATGGTCATGCAGTCGAGCATATATTTCATGAAACCTGCACACAGAATACTTATTGCCAATCGTGGTGAGATTGCCATCAGAATCATGCGGGCATGCACAAAACTGGGCGTAGAATTTGTCTCTGTCTGCACGCCTGAAGACGCAGGCTCAGGACACCTTGCCGTGGCACGCGAACTCGGTGGAGAAGAGGCTGTCTGCCTTGTTACGTCGTATCTCAAGCCAGATGAGCTGCTGCGGGTGGCGGATGCCACACAGGCGACAGCCATACATCCGGGATATGGTTTCTTTGCCGAGGACTGGGCGTTTGCACAGATGGTAAGTGAGCGCAGTCGCCCTCTGCGCTTCATAGGCCCTTCCTGGAAGCTCATTCGTGAGCTCGGCAACAAGGCGCAGAGCAAGAGGCTTGCCAGGAAGCTGGGTATTCCTGTCATTCCCGGCTCCGATGAGCCAGTGAGTGATGACGCGCAAGCAGAACGCCTTGCCATTGAATTGCTTGAGGAGCAGCGGCGCGAGGGCGTCAAGCAGCCGGCGGTTCTCATCAAGGCCTCTGCAGGCGGAGGCGGCATGGGGATAGCGGAAGTGACCGACATGGCCCAGTTTGCAAAAGCCTGTAAGCGCGTGCGCAACTTTGCCAGATATCTCTTTAAAGATGACGGCCTTCTCATAGAACGACGCATCAGAGACTTCAATCACGTTGAGGTGCAGCTGCTCGCCGACAAGCATGGGCATGTCGTGCATTTTGGCACCAGAAACTGTTCCATTCAGTCAACGGGGCATCAGAAACGTCTTGAGGTCGCTCCGGGGTTTTATCCTGAGCAGGTGCGCTATGATTTTGATGCCGCGTCCGTTTTGAATGCCATTACTGAAGATTCGCTCAAAATGGCCCGGGAGACTGGCTATGACAGCGCTGGCACCTGGGAGTGGATTGTGACCAGGGACGGCACGCCCTATCTTATGGAGGTCAATACCAGAATACAGGTTGAGAATGGTATTTCAGCCGCCATCTCCAGGGTCAGTGGGAATGCGGCAGACCTTGTTGAGGAACAGATACGTCTGGGCCTGGGCGAGGAACTTGGTTACGAGCAGGAGGATATACGCTTCGAGGGCGTCAGTCTGGAATACAGGATTATAGCAGAGGATCCGTTGCAGAATTTCACGCCCTGGACAGGAATGATTTCGCAGTTTTCATGGCAGGAAGAACCATGGCTGACTGTGCACACGCATGTACTCTCTCCGACGCCGGAGGCGCCTTACGCCATACCGACAAAATTTGACCCCAACCTGGCGCTGGCCATCATATGGGGGCGGGACTTAAATGAGGCACGGGCGCGGGGCCTTGATTTTCTCAATCATGTTGTCATCACCGGTCATAACGCCAAGGGAGAGCGCATAAAGACCGATCTTGACTTGCTCGGGCAAAAAACAGCCAATATCCTGTGCTTTTAGCAATGCAGCGCAGGCTGCTCCAATGCAGGCTGCATGGTACAGGGAAGGGGCCCTGGGGAGAGGTGCGTTATCCATCCCCTTCCTGACGCGTCGGTGCATTTGTCGTTTGCTTGTGCCGCGGCATGGGTATGAGCAGGATGGCTGCCCACAGGCATCGTGAGCCCGACTGGATCCATTCCGGACGCATGTCCATTTGCGCCGCCCAAACCCGGCTCACCGACAGCGTGGTGAGGGAAGCGCAAAATCCTGCCTCGAACATTCAATACGACAGGCTGGTGCCGATGGGATTGTTTGCCCTCATTTGTCTTGTGACCTAAGGGAGCCTGATGCTCTGGACGGGCTTTCCTGTCGATACCGGCAGGGATGTTCCTCTGGCGGCAATTCTGCACATGCCCTTGCTGGCTTATCAGCGGGCTGTGTCTGGCGACGGGACTGTTTTCCTGTGCCGAAAAGGGGCGGACTGCTCCTTTTCCTTTCTCTTCAACCCGTATGATACGCTATTCCAGAAAACCAGGAGGTGTGCCGTAGTGCCCCTCATCATGCCCAGCAGTTTCGCCTTGATGCTGTCTGGGATCAAGTTCCAGCCCCGCCCCTTTGGCCGTCTTTTCAAAAGAGGCATTGTTCAGGCGCAGCGCGCCCGCAGGCTCAACGACAATGGCCGGAAGGGATATGGGGCAGTGCTTTTCACACAAGCCGCATCCGTAGCAGCGTTTTTCATGAACAACCGGCACCGGAGCCACATGCCCCTGCTGTACAATGACATCCACCGCACTATAGGGGCAGTTTTCCTTGCATACCATGCAGCGCTTATCTTCCGCCCAGGCAATGCAGGTCTTCCGGTCGATAACAGCCGTACCAATCTTTGCCCACCGTTTTTCATTCAGCGGCAAAGCGTGCAGGGCCTGTGTCGGACAAACTGTCCCGCAGGCCGCACAGTCCGGTTTGCAGGCGCCGGAGCGAGGCTCAAGGAACGGGGTGAACATGCCGGAAAAACCGGCCTGCAACCACGTTGGCTGCAATCCTCCCGTAGGACAGGCTTTCATACACTCGCCGCAACGCAGACAACGGTTCAGAAAATCCACTTCGGGGCGACTGCCTGGCGGTCTGACCAAACCTTCCGACGAGGCTGATTGCCATGAGGAATCAATGCGTGAAATGCCCGCAAGCGTCACTCCGGCGGCCAGAGACGTGCAGAATGCTCTCCGTGAGGGAAGGTGATGTGGAGAAGAGTATGCCGATACGCTGCGGGCAACGTCGAAATGGATGGCTTTGTGTTTGCATACGGACACACACGCCCGACAGGCCAGGCATTCGGAAGGTTGTGACAGCGTGGGCGCGCCTATACCCTCAGGGCACCGTGCGGAACAGCGCCCGCAGGAAGTGCAGGCTGCCGTGACATGCCGTCTCCAGACTGAAAAACGGGAGAACAGGCCCAGCAGCGCACCGGCGGGGCAGAGATAACGACACCAGAACCGTGGACGGATGCATTCCAGAGCAACGAGAGCAATCCATAATAAAGCGACGAACCATGCGGTATGGAACTGTCGTGAATCCGGGTGCCAGTACAGCAAATCGTCCATTCCCAGCCGTTCCAGAAGCGGCGAGACCGCTTCCATGCCCTGACCGGCGCCTTCCAGCCCCAACGGATGCAGGACAAGCGCATAGAGCCGTGTCGTCAGAGGAACGGGACTTGCCCAGAAGGCGAGATTCATCCCGCACAGAGCGGCAATCAGGATGGCCGCCAGCACAAGATATTTAAGACTTCGCGGCGCTGGGTCCGGGGCAGGGCGTCTATCGGTTTTTCCTCGCCGCAGGATGCGGCGGGCTATGCTCCCGATGCCGTCCAGCGTCGTCCCCATCGGGCAGAGCCAGCCACAGAAAAGGCGTCCGCCCAATACGGCAAGCAAAATGGCGAACGCCGCAGGAAAAAGTGCGGGAACAACGGTACGGAGGGTTAGAGGGACAGCCGTACCGACAAGGGGATCAAGCCGCAGAAAAACGTCTGACGGCAGCCCCCAAAAGGTGCCGCTTTCAGCCGTTCCCAACAGCAGGACGAAAAAGATCAGGGAGGCAGCCTGTACATATCTTCTCCATGTGCCTCTCATGAGAAAATCCCCTTCACTCGTCTAAAGGCTGAGCCGCCGGACAGACATATTCTCGATGTCCATACGTCCCAGGCCTCTTGCATGAGCCTGAGCGATGTGAGCCACCTGACGCGGCTGGATACGGCGGCCATACCATTCATAGGAAGCGACCGTCATGGCGTCGGCGGCTACCGGATCGGCGGAGGCTATGATTTCTCCCGGCGTGAGCACCTTGCCAGGTCCATAGGGGCCGTTGGTGCTGAGGACGCGGGATGCGTCAATCACCGCCAGAGAAGGCTTCAGCCTGAAGCAGAGATCGACGATGGCTGTATCAAGGTCATGGCGCCAGTGCATCACGTTACGGTCAAGAATCAATCCCATCTGCCCCTTGAGCGAGAGACTGACTCCGGTGGATGTATGGGTTTTCGCCACAGGCGCGGCAATGATGACATCGGCGTCCAGCACATCGTTCATCACGGCGTTGCTTTTCATATCCTTTGCGTCGTCCAGTATGGTTTCACGATAGTATCGTTCATGGGTAAGATTGTGGCAGATTCCTTTTGCAACGCCATTGCAGGCATCGAGAATGCCCGATCGTTCAAGCGGCTGCCTTCCGCTCTGGAAGGCGTGGTCAAGAATGCGAATCGTTCCCGCCCCAGCCTCCATACACATGACCAGAAGTTCGCGCACGACTTCGGGATGGGTATTAGTGGCGCTGGCGACATCCGCCGTAAAACTCATATTTGGCTTGATGACCACCTTCTGGCCGGCCTTGACGAAGGAGGACATGCCGCCAAGCAAATCCACGGCAGCTCTGGTAGCCGCAGCCGGATGCCCCTTAACCACGGCGATGTCGGGAGACGTATCAGCCAGAAGTCGAGCCGGGAATCCCAGCGCGGCAGTACTGATCGAAAGTGCCGCTGCTGCCTGAAACTTGAGAAATTCACGTCTGTGCATGTGGTCTCCTGATTCTCCGATTGAGGGGACGGGTTATGTCTTTCGTTATTCACCAACTGTGTCCAAGTTTTTTGTAGGTTCAAAATTTTGAACTAATAGAAAACCGCTCATCCCTGTGGTATGAACTTAAAATCATAAACCATCCAACCCACGGGAGAGCGGTATATGGATAGTCTGGTTTTCATCTCGCCCCTTGTCAACATGTTTCTTTCCTTCTTCCAGGGAATCTTTGCCGGATCGCCCCGCCCCACCAGAACCAGCCTGAACC
>CAZJPT010000072.1:0-8185 GCA_964547835.1 uncultured Desulfovibrio sp. | reverse complement strand
CATACTGCACGCCTGCAGCCCGCCACAGCTTCCCTGGCTTGCTGTTCTTTTTTTCCAATACTTGCTCCTCAACGGGCATCTCTCGCTCCTCCAGATAGATGTATCACGGACACGGCACCAAGGAAGACACAGGGATACAATATCCCTGTCCCATTCTGTGGTCCCCTGGCCTCGCTGTACGCAATGCGCTTTGCGTCCTCAAGATCAGATGCCCCTCTCGGAAGCTCCCCCAACGTCGCTGGCAAAATACCGACTGACGTTACCGCTGCCAGGCAGCTGCCGGCGCATGGCGGCATTCCCGGAAGCGAACAAAAGGCACTCCTTGAAGAAACATCTCAATCTTTTCGTATGACTGCCAGGGCGGGCCTCCCAAACGCACGAACGTTCAAGCGTTCCCAACACCCCCCCCCATACCGTATATCCCGTTCTCCCAATCCACAAAACGTGGCCCAATGACAATCTCCCTGGCCCGGGGAGTTCCCGCCACCTCCACGGCAGACACGACTGCATGGCTCAGGCTGGCTCGGAAGATTCTCGAGCGGCGAACCCACAGCCCGTTTCATTTGCTGTCCGGCTCAGGCCCGGCCTTCACAACGATCGTATTTCCTTCCTTGAGGGCGAATTTACGGTTGCTGCTGTTCTGCATTTACGCCCCCAGGAACTGCTCGGTATGCATCAACATAGATATGCCGTGCACTCCCGAGTGCCGCGTCGCGGCGGTAGCTCAACAGTCCATACCATTGTTATCAGATCAGCTCCTTTTTATGCTTGCAAGTGCTTCCAGAACAGATAAGGCATCTGTTTAACAATATCATATGTTGTAAAAAACTATGTTCAATCACTTCATTATACAGTAACTATACATTGCTGTCAGCTGCATTACTTGGGTATTCTGCATAAGATTGAGCTTATCTATCTTCCTATAACATATACTCATCGGCATAAAGTGTTGATTTTCCAGACACATATCTTTCTCAAGGAGCTCTGCTTCAATTTACATTTTCTATCCTGTCATCGTGCAATAATCAACATATTTTTTCTTGATGTTAGAAAAATAAATGTGATCTTGTGCATCCATAAAAACAGCTTCAAAATGCTTTCTTTGTGAAAAATTACTGTGACAAAGTACGCATTTCATCACCAATTTATATCCTCTCCTGTTTTGTCTGCAGTGCAGCCCCAAGATGCAAGAAAAAAGGTACATGCTCTGGATATATTTGCTCACCAGGGGCATGCTCTATTCAAGAGGGCACTGAGCTTGAAAATAAGGAGACCGCATCGCAGACAGTGCCTCTACGCCCTGCTGAGAGCTGAAGCCAGTGGCTCACCAGCGAGAAGCAAGCAATTATGAGAGAATTTTACCTCTTTTCGCAAAAGGCGTGACGCGCTATGCTGGCAGATGGTTCATGAGGTTCGCCCGATACATCGGTCGTTCCCCATCTCTTATTTCCACGAAGGTGTGCAGTTATGGCTCTTAGTGATGCAGCCCGCTCCCGCAGGGACAGACTTTACGCGGGCGTTGACCCGCTGCTGGACACGGATCCCGAGTTTGCGGAATTCTTTGACAACTTCGCGCTGGACATGGTGCCAGGTCAGGACGACCTTGACGACGCGACGCGCTTTATCGCCATCCTGGCCGCGCTACTTGGCTGCCAGGGTGTAGACGAGTTCGCCTTGCAGGTTCCAGCTGCCCTTAAGGCCGGAGTGAGCGCCGTGGAGATTCGTGAAATCGTGTATCAGGCCGTCGCCTATCTTGGCATCGGGCGTGTGCGCCCCTTCTTCGACACTTTTAACAAGATCATTGCTGCAAACGGTATCGACCTGCCTCTGCCGCCTCAGGCCAACGCAAGCATGGAGGATCACCGCGAGAAAGGCACGCAGGCCCAGGTAGACATCTTTGGTGACAGCATGAAAGACTTCTGGAAGTCAGGCCGTGAGGACAAGCGGCACATCAAGTTCTGGCTGGCCGCCAACTGTTTCGGCGACTACTACACAAGAAACGGTCTCGATCTCGCCCGCCGCGAAATGATCACCTTCTGCTTCCTCGCCGCCCAGGGTGGCTGCGAACGACAGCTCACGGCCCACGCGAAAGCGAATATCCGCATGGGCAACGACAGGGCCTTCCTCATCAAGACTGTCTCTCAGTGCCTGCCGTATATCGGCTACCCACGCAGCCTTAACGCAATCGCGTGCATCGACGCAGCCTGCAGGGACTGACGTTTCACTCGATCTGCCTTCTGTCCCCGGTCCTGGCGCCGGGGATTTTCTTTGCACAGGGAACGACTGCCGCATTTGCCGCTTCGAGATCCAGGCGCGTAAAGAGACTGGCTGTTCCGGACTAGCCCAGCCCCTGTATGTGCTTGTACGCCAGAGGTGTAGCCATGCGGCCGCGGGATGTGCGTTTGAGAAAGCCCTGCTGAATCAAATAGGGCTCGTACACATCCTCCAGGGCGCGCACGTCTTCTGAGCAGGCCACAGCCAGTGTGCGGATACCCACCGGGCCGCCCTCATAATGCGAAATGATGACCGAAAGAATACGTCTGTCTATCTGGTCCAGTCCCTCGCTGTCCACACGCATGCAGGTCAAAGCTCTGTCCGCCACGTCCTTCGTGATGCAGGGCGCACCCTCCTGCAGGGCGTAGTCGCGCACCCGGCGCAGGTGACGGTTGGCGATTCGCGGGGTGCCACGAGAGCGCCGGCCTATTTCCAGAGCCCCTTCTTCGTCAATCCCGATCCCCAGAATGCCGGCGCTGCGGCGCACCACTCTGGCCAGATCCTCGGAGCTGTAGAAATCCAGATGCAGCATGATGCCAAAGCGGCTGCGCAGCGGCGCTGATACGAGTCCCATGCGTGTAGTTGCGCCTACCAGAGTAAAGCGATCCAGCGGCATCTTCACCGTACTCGCGGCCGGACCCTGGCCTACCACAATGTCAAGCTTGAAGTCTTCCATGGCCGGGTAGAGCACTTCCTCCACGGCAATGGGCATGCGGTGTATCTCATCGACAAAAAGAATATCATTGCGCGACAGATTGGTGAGTATGGCCGCCAGATCCCCGGGGCGTTCCAGCATGGGGCCGGTAATGGTGACGATGTTGACGCCGAGCTCGGCAGCCATGATCTGAGCCAGCGTCGTTTTGCCAAGCCCAGGATTGCCATAGAAGATCGTGTGATCCAGCGCCTTGCCCAGCTGCCTGGCTGCCCCCAGAAAAACCTTCAGCTGGGCACGCACGTCGTTCTGACCAATGAAATCGTCCAGCGTTCTGGGTCTGACATTGTCATCGGCCTTGCGGAAATCTTCAGCTCCTTCTTCCTGCCGCATACGACCTCCCTACTTCCTGCGCCCGAGTTCGCGCAGACAGGCGCGCAGCGCCGAAGCCACATCCAGATCCGGCTCGCTGCGCAAAACTTCCTGCACCACGCCAGCGCACTCGCCCTCAGCGTAGCCCAGCCCCTTGAGACCTTCCAACACCTGTCTGGACACAGATGCTGCGGTGTTGGTCTCTGTCCCGTCTACGGATACACCCTCAATTTTCATCCTGAAGGAGAGCTCGCGCACAATATGCTCAGCCAGGCGCTTGCCTATGCCGCTGACTGTCGTGAGCGAGACCACATCCCCGGTAGCGACGAGCTGACGCAGCTCGGCCGGCCGAAAAACAGAAAGCACAGCCAGAGCCAGCCTGGGGCCAACCTTGGGCACAGTGTTGAGCACCTTGAAGGACGCACGCTCTTCGACAGTCTCAAAGCCGCACAGGCGCAGCATATCCTCGCGCACCAGAAGCGTGGTATACAGTCGCACCCGGCCGCCGCGCTCGGGAAGGTTCTGACGCAGGCGCGATGTGACCTCCACCTCATAACCAACGCCGCCGTCGGTGATGATCAGGATGGCCGCCTCACCCACATAGTCAAGCCTGCCTTCAATATACCCTATCACGTGCGTCTCCCGGCATCCGCAGCCATCTTTATGAACACAAAATAGAATACAAACGCAAACCCTTTTGCAGCGCCCTCTCATACGCGGACAGCTGTCAGCATACGGCATGACAACGATGTCACGCAATACACAGGGCCGCAGTCCAACTAAAGATGAAACAGCCACCTCCGCCATGGAGCCGGCTGTTTTGTGATGCGTGAGGCCTAACGTTTCTCATAGCCGGGCAGCAGCACACTCGTCCCGGTCTCGCCATTCCCCTTGGGACAATGCTTCTGCAAATGGCAGATCTCGCAGCCGCCGCGGAAGGGCATGAAGGTGACTACCGCAAAGCGGTGATTGAGCACGTCAAGTTCCTCTTTGTAGCCAATGTCGAAATCCTGCAGGGCTTCCTTGAGGACTTGCGTAGGTCTTGGCGCTGGGGCACAGCCCACATTCTCCACCTGGGGGAGGATCTCGTTGATGGCCTGCATGCACAGGTACTGGGCCAGGGTATTGGCAAGATACCCCTCCGACGGCGTCTCATCCCAGAGCTTGTCCACAGTGTCCTCCACCTCCCTGGGCAGCCAGACCAGCAGATAGGAAATCCTGCCGCAGACAATGTTATATGCGCCGAGCAGGGGCAGCCAATTGTCCCATAATACGTCGAGCTGCTGCATGGACGAGGCATCCAGACGTTTTTCCTGACTCAGTTCCATAAAACCGAACAAGTCGAAAGCCGGGTGACATTCCAGCTTTTTCACTATGCAAGCGCTCACGCTTCTCCTCCTAAGTCCGCGATGGGACAGCGGACCATGTGGCAATGGGGCGTTAACGCCCCGGGAACAACAGCCGTTGCATTGTATCCGCGACGCATCCTGCGTCAAGCCGCCTGGTATGGCGTCACGATGCGCAGACAGAGGCTTTTCGCCGGGGCTGCGACGTGCGTCTTGCGCTGATTCGCAAAACGCAATGCCTTATTTTTTCGGCTTGACAAACACGGCTGCCCCTGACGAAAGATAGTGCTCGCGTGTTGTGGCCACGTGTCATGTTGCGTCATCCACGCCCAAAACTTCCCTCTGTCTGCTGAGGATACGATGCATTTCCATATACTCACCTTTGGTTGCCAGATGAACGTCGCCGATTCCGAATGGCTGGCCAGAACGCTTGAAGCGCGGGGCATGTCACGTGTCGATACACCCGCCGCAGCCAACATCGTTCTGATCAACTCCTGCTCTGTGCGCGAAAAGCCAGAGCTTAAAGTGCGCAACGCTCTTGGGCACATTCACCGGGAAACCGGCGGCAGCCCAGGCGTACTGGTGGGCGTGGCAGGCTGCGTGGCCCAGCAGCTGGGCAAGGAGCTTTTTCACTATTCGCCACAGGTGCGCCTGGTGGCAGGCACCGATCAGACGGCCCGCATCCCCGATGCTCTCAAGCTGCTGCTTGAAGATCCGCAGCGCACCCTGTGTCTTACGAACTTTACCGATACCTGCAGCGAGCGTCCAATCCAGACCTGTTCCGGACAGCCGGTAGCCATGGTCAATATTATGCAGGGCTGCGACAATTTCTGCACGTACTGTATCGTCCCCTTCACCAGGGGGCGTCAAAAATCCCGCGCTGCTGACGCCATCGTCGAGGAGTGCCGGGCCTTCATCAAGGCTGGCGCCAGAGAAATCACCCTGCTCGGCCAAAACGTCAACGCTTACGGCAGGGACAAAACTGGCGACGGCACGTCCTTTGCCGAACTGCTGCGCCGCGTGGCAGCCCTGGATCCCAGGGTCCGTCTGCGCTACGTCACCCCGCATCCCAAGGACATGACGCCAGAAGATGTAGAATGCTTCGCTGCCATTCCCAATCTCTGCCCGCGCCTGCACCTGCCCATGCAGGCCGGCGCCGATCGAGTGCTCAAACGCATGAACCGCCGTTACAATCACGAACACTTCGCGGCACTGGTAGATGATCTGCGCCGTGTCCGCCCGGACATCGCCCTGTCCACAGATCTCATCGTGGGCTTTCCCGGGGAAACGGAAGAGGAATTCCAGGACACCCTGACCATGGTGCGTCGCTGCGGCTTTATGAGCAGCTTTTCCTTCTGCTATTCCGACAGGCCGGGCACCAGGGCCAACACCTTTCTGGACAAAATCCCGACGTCAGTACAGCTTGACCGCCTGCAGCGGCTGCAGACGATGCAGGACGAAATGTCTGTGGCCTGGCTCGAGGCCCGCGTCGGCGACACGACTACGGTGCTCATCGAGCAGCGAAGCCCCAGACAGGAAGAGGGAGACGGCGTCAGCTGGCAGGGGCGTGACCCCTATGGCGTGCTGGTGCACATCACCCTCCCAGACGACAATCCCGTGGGCACATTCTTTGACGCTCGCATAACCCAGGCCTTCAAACACAGCCTGCGGGCCAAGGCTATAGCGAAAGCGGACACATGAGCCTGTACGAATGCCGCGCCGGAAAAAAATCCCATCGGCGCAGCAACTTATTTGTTAGCGCAGCAGAGATGTCAGCTGCTCGGCAGTCATCTTTGTGTAAACGACGCCGTCAACTACCAGCGCCGGCGTGCTGCCTGCCTTATAGAAGGTGCAGACCTCTGTAGCCTGAAACATGTTGACATTGCCGGCGTCGTAGACATACCTCGCCAGCTCGCTCTGCTGTTGCTCAGGGACCGGAGGCTTAAAACGCGTCATGGCCGTGAAGGTCATGGGGTAGTCCCTGGGCGAGGCCACAGCATCGTACTCGTGGCGGAAGATGCGTCTGATTCCTTTATTTCTTTGAACAGCCTTGATTTCATCCCAGCGGCGCAGCGCCCAGGAAACAAAGTCCATGGCCTGGCCCTGACGCTCCATGGACGCCCAGATAGCCATGCCGACAAGATCCGTGGCGTAGGGTTCGGCGCTCCTGCCAAAGAGCACCACCCTGGCCTTGTCCGGGCTCACCTTTCTTGTGGCACCGACAACGGCCTCCCACAGCGGCCTTGAGGCTGGCGATGCAAAATCCAGGAGCACCAGTACCTCGTGCGGCGCACGAACGCTGCCCCAGAGGCAGGGGTAGAGCTCCTGGCGCCAGTTCTGTCTGTAGGCTGTATCTGCGGCTATGCTGCGGGGACGACCGCCCATCTGTCTGAGGATCTCCGCTTCCTCGCCCTTGGGAGTTCTCGAGCTCGGCAGTTCCCTGCCGGTAAAGGTGTTGAAGGCGTTGGCGTCGTTGTCAGCCAGGACCCTGGCGGGCTGGCAGCACATGGCCAGTCCCAGAAAAAGCCCGGCCGCCCCCAGGGCGACACGGGATGCTGTCATGTTCTTCACTTGTGAAATCCTTATACTGCTTTCTGACGGGAAAAATACTTTCCGCGCAACGAGAAAGGGGACCATCTGCAGCTCTCTGTCACCTCACGGACGCGCCGGACGCCACCGGGCACACACCGCAGCGGGCCGCAGCCTCGTCCAGATGACACATCCAGATATCAGCGAAGGCCTTGTTTTCCAGTACGCCAGACTCGATCACCTCACATTGATGGCCGGCGCGCTGGATCTGACTGCGCACTGAATCATGGCCCGAGCCGGCGATATCCGACACCGTGTGTTTGCCAATGGAGGCGAGCAAGGGCAAGACCCAGACCCTGGGTGAGGAGAGGTGCGGCAGCAGGGTCTCCAGCCCCATATTCCCGGAGAGCGTAGCCACATGCACACGCTTCGTGTACTGATGAACCTCGTGAGCAAGCTCGGCATAACGACACTGCGCCTGATGTGAGGCCCCGTGCCCTACAAAGATGACGTCCTCATCGTCCTGCCTCGCCTGGGGCAAATGGGTCAGCATGGCTCTGGCACAGAGGCGCACATCTTCAGACGTGGCCAGCAGAGGCTGTCCTACGCTTAGATCGATGCCAAGCTCTTGGGATACGGTCCTGGTCAGGTCAGCTACGCTCTCATTTTCAGTTGCCGTGATGATTTGCAGCGGCTGGGCGATGATGGGAGAGAATCGTTCCAGCACAAGGCGCCGTATGGCCTTGACCACGGAATCAGATTTGCGTCGGACATGCACAGCAAGTCTGGTGCGTATGTTGGCTGAAGTATAAGCCCAGCGCACAGGCACGCCCGGGTAGCGGTCGCGCACCTGCCCTTCGAAAATCCGCAATGCGGCCAGGCCACTGGGCAGACAGGACCCGTAGGCTATGAGAACGATAGCCGTGTTCTTCACTGGCATGGCGCGCTCCCCCCTTTTTGCGGCTGCGTCTGTATGGACACGACGCTTCAACGTTCTGGTCCGACACAGGGC
>CAZJPT010000071.1:0-8209 GCA_964547835.1 uncultured Desulfovibrio sp. | reverse complement strand
GAAGCACGCTGACGACAAAGCCGCTCCTCCGGTACATTACCAAAGAAGCGGCTTTGTTATTGTTTTCAAAGAGCTGACCGTCTGCTATCACGCATCTGCAGACATGCTGTGGCGTATGCCCTGAACTCGAAAGGGCTGGATAACGCTTCTAAAACTCGTAGCGGAACATGCCGAAGATGCCGTGCCCCGTGCTGTTCCGGCCTGCCTGCAGGGTGTAGTTGATGCTGAGGCTCACGCTGTCAGTTGCGAACTCAATGCCTGCACCGCCCTGCCAGGTGAGGTAGTCCATCATCTGGGTCTCCAGCTCATAGCTGCGGGAAAGCCCCGTGAAGCGCACATCCTGCTTTGCCATGATGTCGCCGGCTGCAGGAATGACTGTGAAGTCAAGGCTTGGGCTGATGGTCCAGCCGCTTGCAAGGGTGATGTCCTTTGTGAAGGTCACGCCCACAGGGAAGGCCAAGATATTCTGCTGGAAGCCGTCCGCCTTGATAATGGTGCCGGCGCCGTTTTCCACATCAAAGCCCCAGACATGAAAATCGAAGTCAGGCAGGCATATTGCAGAGAAGACTAAACTTACAGCCCCATTGCCTTTTTTGCCTTGCCGAACAGACTCGTTTCTTTCTTGTTCGAGTATTCCTCAAATTCCTTGAGCATTTTAATTTGCTTGTCATCCAGCTTGGTCGGTGTCACTACGCACACACGTACAAGCAGGTCGCCACGTTGCGAACGACCGATATAGGGCATGCCCTTGTTACGAATGCGCAGTACAGTGTCGCTCTGTGTGCCCTTGGGAACGTCAAGGGGAATTTCTCCATCGAGTCCTGGAACGACAACACGACAACCGAGGGCCGCCTGTACAAAGCTGATTTTTGTGGTGTACAGGAGATTCTGTCCTTCGCGCTCAAATGTCTTGCTTGGCTGCACAGTGACGACCACGTAGAGATCACCACTCGGCCCGCCGTTGAGGCCAGCTTCGCCCTCGCCATGAACACGTAGTCGCGTTCCCGTGTCCACGCCGGCCGGGATGCGCACGTAGAGTTCCTTGGTTGCCTTGACAAGCCCTTCTCCGTGGCACTTGGAACATGGATTGGCTACATATTCGCCTGTTCCATGGCATTTGGGACATGACACCGCAATACTGAAGAAGCCCTGGGACTGGCGCACAGTGCCGCGTCCGTGACACTGGGGACATTGCTCGGGCCTGCTGCCAGGCGCACAGCCTGAACCCTTGCAGTTGTCACAGGTTTCGTGGCGGGGCAGCGTAAGCTTGATCTCGTCGCCTTTTGCGGCCTGCTCAAAACTGATGGTCAGATTGTAGCGCAGGTCATTGCCACGCATGGCACCGCCGCGACGCCCGCCGCCACCGCCAAAGAAGGTCTCAAAGAGATCATCGAAATGGGAAAAAATATCGCTGGTGTCAGAGAAGCCCTGGTTTTGTCCTACTCCCTCAAAACCAAATCTGTCATACATGGCGCGCTTGTTGCTGTCGCGCAGCACATTGTACGCTTCTGCGGCTTCCTTGAACTTCTCCTCGGCTTCCTTGTCTCCTGGATTCCTGTCCGGATGGTATTTGAACGTCAGCTTGCGATAAGCCTTTTTCAGCTCATCATCAGTGGCAGTTCGGGGAACCCCGAGCACCTCGTAATAATCTCTCTTGTTGCTGTCCATGATCTCTACTGCCTAACAGCCTGTATTAGTCGTCCTTATCCGCCGGCTGGACTTTGCCTGCTGCAATTTCCCGCAGCGCGGTGACAATTTCCTTGTTGTTAGAGGGAATCAGCGCTGGATAGCCTTCCCTGTACTGGCGAACACGCTTGATGGCCATTTGAACGAGGCGGAAGCGGTTTGGAACGACTGCCTGACAATCTTCCACAGTAATGCGGGCCATGAAAACCTCCTGAGCGGACTCCTGAACTTTAACGAAATTAAGAACGTCACCCGCTCTGTCAAGGGGAGAAAAATGAGCAATAGAAAGGCAGTTCATGCCATTCTGAAATTTTAATTAATAACTTAGAGAATGCGCATATGTCAAGAAAAAAACAACAAAAATCACTTTCCAATCGTCGGCGCATTGTCTAACATGGCAATCCGAAAGTGCTTGCGCTCTGGTTGTTGAGGAGTAAATGACATGCGGGAGAAAAGAAATTTTGCCCAGGAAACCTGCGTACGCAGCATGGGTAAGGTTATGCAGCAGACGGGTATGCTCTGGCCAGGCTGCCGCGTGGGTGTGGCCGTTTCCGGTGGGGTGGATAGTTTTGTCATGCTCAAGTGTCTGCGCATCCGCCAGGGCATTGTTCCTTTCCGCTTTGACATTCTCGCCATACATCTTAATCCTGGCTTCGATGCAGGCAACCATCTGCCTCTGGCCCGCTGGCTTGCTGAGAATGGTGTCCCGGGACATATTGAAAATACCGACTACGGTCTGCAGGCGCATTCGGATCAGAATCTGTGCAACAGCGCCTGCTTTCGCTGCGCCTGGCTGAGGCGGCGCCGCCTGTTCCAAATCTGTCGTGAATACAGCCTGACCCATCTGGCCATAGGGCATAACGCAGATGATCTTGTGTCTACTTTTTTCATGAACCTGTGCCGTAACGGCCGGGTAGACGGCATGTCCATCAATGAACCCTTTTTCAACGGGGCACTGCGTGTGATACGTCCCATGCTGCTGGTGGACAAGAAGACCATCCGCGCTGCTGCCAGGCGCTGGAATCTGCCAATCTGGGACAATCCCTGTCCCTCGGCCGGGCATACTTCGCGAGCACAGATGGAAGACATTTTGCAGACGCTCTACCAGGTGACAGGCAATGCGAGATCCTGCATCTTCAATGGGCTGACGCGCTGGCAGTTCGAGGAAAACAAGCGACGCATCGAAAAGGAAGGCGCAGGCGTCGTTTGGCAGGCCGACGGGGAAAACTCCCCGCAGCGGGCTGCGCACAAGCAGCTCAACTCTTGAAAAGATGCGCGATTCGTAGCATTGTCCCGGCGTTGATGCGACCAGTTTCGGTCGATCAAGCTCCAGAATTCAGCAAAAATTTCCTTCCGGGAGTTTTCTCATGGAATTTAATCTGTTCTCCATGATTGCCAACGCCAGCCTTGTGGCGAAAGGGGTGCTGGCCATCCTTTTTCTCATGTCGGTGGGCAGCTGGGGTCTGATGCTCCATAAGCTCATCGTGCTTGGTTCAGCCCGTCGCAAGGCCGCTGCAGGGACGCTCAAGTTTGAGCAGGCCGCCAGTCTGCGCGAAGCTGTACAGCAGCTCGGTGCAGATCCGTCCTCGCCGCTCTATCTCGTGGCGCAGAAGGGCGTGCTTGAGTTCAACCGTTCCAAAGAGCTTGGCAACTCCCCAGAGGTCATAGCGGACAATGTGCGTCGTGCGCTGCGTCAGGGCGTCGGATCGGAACTTTCCCGACTCCAGGCCAGCTTTTCCGTGCTGGCCACCTGCTCCAACACAGCTCCCTTTATCGGACTATTTGGAACGGTATGGGGAATCATGCACAGCTTCCACTCCATAGGCATATCCAAGTCCGCTTCCCTGGCTACTGTCGCCCCCGGTATCTCCGAGGCACTGGTAGCCACGGCCATTGGCCTTGCCGTTGCTGTGCCCGCCACCATTGGATTTAACTTCTTCCTGGGACGACTGGCGCAGATCGACACACTGCTCGTGAACTTCGCAGGGATATTCCTCAACCGCATTCAGCGCGAACTTAACGCGCACCGCAAGTTGAGTTGAACAAGTGCGTGACGTGCGAATCCCCCGCCTTCCGGCGTGGTGAGGAGTCAAGGAGTGCTGGATAATGCAAGCATCCAAACCAGGCAGTTTCGTCTCCGAAATCAACGTGACACCATTTGTCGACGTTATGCTGGTCATGCTTATCATCTTCATGGTGGCCACCCCCATGATGAGCGAAGGTCTGGACGTCAACCTGCCGCAGAGCAAGCAGGTCGAAGTGCTCCCTACGGAAGCGGATCACATGATGCTGACCGTGCGTCGAGACGGCGCTGTCTTCCTGGATCAGTATCGGGTTGACGATCTCGAGCAGCTCGAGGGCTTTCTCAAGAACTTGGTCAAGGACAAGAACAAGACGCTCTTTCTGCAGGCAGACAAGGAGGTCCCCTACGGAATCGTGGTGGACATCATGGGCCGTATCAAAGCCGTGGGCATAGAGAAGCTTGGCGTGGTGGCCGAGAATGCGCAGACAGCCCGGGCCGCGGCCTCCGCGGCCGGAGGAAGGAAATAGGGGTAGTGGAACGCCATGTCCCTGGGATCATATTTACTGTCACTGTGCCTGCATATTGTCGGTCTGCTCCTTATCTGGCTGTGGCCGATGGGCGAACCGCTGATTGATCTGCAGCAGCCGGTGCTCATCAGCCTGGTGGAGGGAGAGATGGGCGGTAATAAAACGCCGTCTCCCATTCTCGGTCAGATGGGTGAGCCTGGTGACGGGAAACCGGCTCCCTCGCCTCCGGCACCGAAGGCCGATGTGGCCGCTCCGCAAAGGGAAGAGACCATGGTCATGCCGCAGCCAGTGCAAGACACTGCCAGGGTGCGCGAGGAGCCCATGAAGCCGGAAGTTAAGCCCGTGCCCAAACCCGAGCCACCCATGGAGGTCGTTCCCAGAAAGGAGGAGCCAAAGCCGGAACCCAAGCCTAAGCCCGAGCCAAAGCCGGAACCAAAGCCAAAGCCCGAACAAAAGCCAAAACCGGAGAAAAAGGAAGCGCCGAAGAAGGCACAGGCCCCAAAAAAGGCACAGCCGAAGGAAAAGCAGGACTCCGTGGCCGCGGCTCTTGCCCAAGCCAGGCGTCAGGCCTCCTCGCGAGCCGAGTCCGGAGATCGCGGCAATTCTGTAGAACGCGCCCTGGCTGAGGCCAAGCGCCGCGCCTCGGGGAATCGTGGCGGCGGTGGCGGCAGCGGCACAGGGCCCGGTGGCGGCGGCCTGAACGAAGTGTACATCGGACAGGTCATGCTGGCCGTGCGTCCCAACTGGGGCTATGCTTCATCGACCAGACAGAATCTGCAATGCACCATATTGATTAACGTTTCCGCAGACGGTGTCGTGAAGGATTGTGCAATCGTCCGCTCCTCAGGCAACGTTCAGTACGACAGCTCCTGCGTCAACGCTATCATGCGGACAAGCCGTGCCGGCGACTTCCCCAGACCTCCGTCGCCCGAGTACCAGCAGCTGGAGATGGTATTTACCCTCAATGAACTGCGACAGGCCTGAGGACGGGGAAACCCGGTGCTGCTTGACGGAGCACAGTATGACATTTATGCCGGACGGCAAGGACGCTTCATTCCTGCGCAGTGCGTGCAGGCACAATGGTGCGGGAGTGCTGAATGACAGGATGGGCCGCTCCGGATGACACTCGTTTTTGCGTTGGTTTTGCCGGCAAGACAACTTCAGAGGAATACGATGCTGCATAAAATTACCGCCATAGTCCTTGGACTTTTCCTCTTCTCCCAGGGGCAGGCCCTGGCTGCTCCGCGCGTGGATATCTACGGTCCTGGTCAGAACGTGGTCAATCTCGGTCTGGCCGCCCCCCTGACTGGTCCCAACACAGAAGCCAAGGAAATGGGAGCCGAGCTGCACAAGCTGGTCATCGAAAATCTTGGTTTTCTGCCCTTCATGCGTCTGACAGATCCAAAGACCGTACTGGGTGGAGTGGTGCTGGCTGGTGCTGAACCTCCGGCTGCGGATTTCAATCGTTTTCAGCTGGCTGGCAGTGACATCGTGATCACAACCATCTGGCCCAACGGTGACAGAGGCACGAAAACCGTGCAGATGCGCGCCTATGAGACCAGCGGCGCAGGGCGGCTGTTTGGCAAGGAGTACCCCAATGTCACCGTACGCGATCTGCCCGAAGTAGCTGATCGCTTCTGCGCCGATCTGCTCGAGGTGCTTACTGGCAACGGCGCCTTTTTCCGCTCTACGCTCTGCTTTGTGCTCAAGACCGGCAAGCTGCAGTCTTCAGTTTACTTAGTGAAACCTACAGGCCGTGATTTGCGTCGCCTCACCAATATTCCGGGTGAAACCATGTCCCCGACCTGGTCGCCTGATGGACGCTATATCGTCTTCAGCCATATCGACCAGCGCTCACACGCGCTTGGCGTGTGGGATTCCAGGTCGCGCAGGGTGGATCTCCTCCGCTTCCCAGGCGACGTCGTCATAGGACCTTCCTTCCTGCCCAACAATAAGGTGGCAGTAGCGCTTTCCAATGGCCGCTATCCGGTTATTTTTCAGCTCGATCATTCTTTCAGGAAGGAAAAGATTCTTGAAGGGGACAACTCCATCAACGTATCACCGACTTTTGACACCACCGGCACCAAGATGGCCTTTACATCCTCCCGCCTGGGTGGTCCGCAGATTTTCATGAAGGATCTCAACACCGGTGCAGTTACTCGTGTGAGTCAGAATGGTTCCTATAATACCGAGGCCAATCTGTCTCCCGACGGTACCCTGGTGGTCTACAGCCGCCTGACAAGTTATGGCCAGCGCATCTTTGTGCAGGATCTGATTACCGGTCAGGAAACACAGGTGTCCTTTGGTCCAGGCAGCGATGAACAACCTGCTTTCTGCGGAGACAGTTATTTCATAGCCTTTTCCTCGTCGCGTGAAGGTAGTCGCGGTATCTACCTTACCACGCGTCATGGTGGCGACGCCAAGCGCGTGCCAGTAAGCGGTGACTGCTTCTTCCCACGCTGGGGCATGCCCGGCCAGACGCAACGCTGATGTGTCTGCAGCTTTTTAACGAAAATTGGCAAATCCTGCGTGAATCTGCTTGTTCTGGCGAATGGGGGCAACCCGACGCAGGCAGGACCTCCAAAGAGGGCAGGTTCTGCCCGGATATGTGCTCGCGGCCATCGTGCAAGGCACTCTGAGGCGCAAGCTGACGGGTGGGCTGAAAAACAAGAAATTTCAGCCTTTAGACGTGGAGATTGCCAGCGTTCAGCAATTTGACTTTTTGGGCAAACATCATGAAAATGCAGGCTGCGGTGCATACCCGTAGAAGAATTTTCTTCCCAGGACAACGAGACAATCGTCAAGGGATGTCACAAGGCCCGGTGATGCTGCTCCATTTCCGACTTCCTCACAGATGAGGAAGCAGTCAGGTCAGTCTTTATCTCAATAAGGTTGTCGGAACACATCAACAAAATCTCCATATCTTGACAAATCCGTGACTGGTAATACCATCGCATCTTGTTCAAGGAAATCTGTACTTCCCTCCGCAGTTAATCAGAAACTGGCTGCTTGAACGTTGTTCCCCGGGATGAGGTTGTATGACCAGAGAGGACTGGTAAGCCCGGACAGCCTAGGGGTAGCGTATACGTCACTGCTTCGAAAACTTTTGAAGAAGGCTTCGCTAGCTCCAAATGCAGCGTAAAACCCGTCGCTTTGGCGATGAGGATATCAGGTGCTCCCGTGTAAGCGGGAAATCTTAAAAAAAACAGGGCAGGACATACCCGAATCTACTCTCGCTGACATTGTGTAAGACCTTCGCAGGCGCAAGCTTGGGAGGCTGTTATGGAAGAAACGAGAGTCCCCCGCCTTCAGGATTGGGGAGTGTCAAGTCATAGTTGCAGAGGCGGTAGAAATCCCCTCCATTGTGAAGGGGTGGATATCAAGATAATGAGAAAATTTTTCTCTATAGAGCTTTTAGGAGGCTTATAATGAAACGTTTTGCTCTCGTAGTTGCGTTGGTTCTCGCCCTTGGAGCCGGATTCGGTTGCGCCAAGAAGCAGACTGAAGAGCCCGGCTATGTTGACTCCGGCATCTCCCCGGAAATGCAGGCTGCCATGCAGCAGATCACTGACGGCCGCGTTCTCTTTGGCTTTGATAAATACTCCATCGAGCCGCAGTACCAGGAAGTCCTGAAGACCAAGGCCAATCTCATGAAGCAGTTCCCCTCCATTCGTGTGCGCATTGAAGGCAACTGCGACGAGCGCGGAACCCAGGAATACAACCTTGCTCTTGGCGAACGTCGTGCCCGTGCCGCTTACGACTATCTTGTGAACCTGGGTGTTTCCCCCAGCCAGCTTGAGAGAATTTCCTACGGCAAGGAAAATCCTGCTGTCCAGGGCCACAATGAGGCTGCCTGGTCCCAGAATCGCCGCGACGACTTCAGGGTTATCGCCCACTAGACTAAGGACCTCATCTTAAGATTTGACATCCTCCCCCGCCTGAAGGCGGGGGATTCCTATCGGTAGCGGCTCTA
>CAZJPT010000070.1:5462-8212 GCA_964547835.1 uncultured Desulfovibrio sp. | reverse complement strand
CACCAGCGCAGAGAAACCGCCAATGAAATCTACGTTGGCGGTGAAGGCGGCCTCGTCCAGGGCCTGACAGATACGCACCATGTCCTTCGGCCCGAAGGGCGCTGCCACAGTTGCGATGGGGCTCACGCTGATGCGCTTGTTGACCACAGGAATACCGTATTTGTCGCCAATTTCATTGCAGACGCTGACAAGATTGCGGGCATGCCTTTCAATCTTGGCGCGGACATTGCCGAGAAAAAGATCAACGTCGTGGCTGACGCAGTCGAAAAGATTGATACCAAGGGTGACGGTGCGCACGTCGAGATGCTCGTTGCGCACCATGTCAAGCGTACTGATGACTTCGCGTTCTGAAAGCATTGTTACCTGCCTGTCGCCTGGCTTGTGTCCTGAACAGCGCGTCTGGTGCTAAGGAATCATCCGCAAATAACTTGGGAATTTTTCAAAATAGATGTCGCATGATGAGCATTCTGCAGGGTCCGCGTTTGGTAAATTGTTTACGGACAGTGCCTAAAAATCAGTGATGCGGTGCATGGCCTCGAAAATGTCCCTGTGCTGCATGGAAACATGCAGTCCAAGCTCGCGACCGGCGCACTGAATCTCTCTGTGCAGACGCCCTGGATCCACATCTTCCGGCACAGAGACCTCGAGCACGAACAGTGCGTGATTTGCTCCGCCATGACCGAGGATGGCCTTCAGATTGTCAATATTGGTGTTGTGACGGGCAAAGACGCGCGCCATGGCGCTGATGAGGCCGGGACCATCCGGGCCGTTGGCAGTGACCACGTAGGGCTGGCAGGTGTGGTCTTCGCCCCACATACCCGAAGCGGCGCTGCGTATGAGCACGGAAATGTCGTGCTCGTCCCTGGCCAGGTCGGTCTCAAGACTGGCCTGTAAATCCGCAATGGATACGTCATCAGCCGCCTCCACAATGAAGATGGCGGCAAATTCGGCGCCGAGAATGCTCTGCGTCACCTGCGTTATGTTGCACTTGTTTTTGCTCAGCCCGGTGCTGACTGTGGCCACGATACCCGGGCCATCCTTTCCGAGAAACGATATGGAAAGCTTCTGCATGACGCATCCCAGTCCTTAACATAAATTGAATCAAGCCCGCCTTGGACAGAGCAGACTGCAGGCGCTGGCTGCGGCCCGTTCGACCCTTCGGGGCAATGCCACAGGAACGTGAAAAAGTCAAAATCGCACTCTGCCGGAGAGCGAATTGTTCATGAAAACGCGTGACCTGACAATCAGTCTGGAAAAAGCGTGCCCTGCATCCATCTTGACGATACACACATGATGACTTAGTTTTTCGCTTCATTCTTATTGTCCCTGCAGGGGGAGAGGGAGTTTTTCAGTGGAAGAAAGAAGGGAAAAGAATCAGAGCGGTGCGAACAGGCTCAAACTGGGAACAAAGTCACCGCACGCTCCTTATTTTATGCCCATGCTGGAAGCGTTTGCGCGGCGCGGCAAACTGAACGAGGTGATAAAGAGCCGGGCCGTTAAATCGTGTGACATGCTGGACGCCGGAATACCTCTTTTTCCCAACGACTTCCGCAAGGAACACAGTATTTCCTGGCTCATTGAGACGTTCGAACACCTTTCCGGCGAAGAGCTCGAGGGCAGCTCGGACGTGGTGGCCATTGCCGGCCGCGTCATCTCCCTGCGCTCCTTTGGCAAGGTAATTTTCTTCCACCTGCAGGATCAGACCGGGCGCGTACAGTGCTACGCCTCCAGGGAAAACCTGGGTGAGTCCTTCGCTCTGGTGAAAAAGCTCGACGTTGGCGACATTGTTGGCATATCCGGCCACATGTTCCGTACCAGGACCAACGAGCTCACCGTGTCCTGCCGTGAAATCAAGCTCATTACCCGTTCCATGCGGCCTCTGCCGGAAAAGTATCACGGCCTCACGGATACAGAGACCAGGTACCGCCAGCGCTACGTAGACCTCATCGTCAATCCCCGCGCACGCGACATTTTCATGAAGCGCAGTCAGATTGTCTCCGAAGTGCGCCATTTCCTCGAGGAAAAGGGATTCATGGAAGTCGAAACACCCATGATGCATCCCATCCCCGGCGGCGCCGCGGCCAGGCCTTTTGTTACCAGACACAATGCCCTGGACATCGACCTCTACATGCGCATAGCGCCCGAGCTCTATCTCAAACGCCTGCTGGTAGGAGGCTTTGAGAAGGTTTTTGAGCTCAACCGCAACTTCCGCAATGAAGGCATAGACACCCGCCACAACCCTGAATTCACGTCCTGTGAGTTCTACTGGTCATACGCCACCTTCCGGGATCTGATGGATCTGACAGAGGAACTCTTTGCGCGCTGCGCCATGAAGGTCTGCGGCAGCACAGTCATCAACTACCAGGGCGTTGACATTGACCTGAGTCCGGGCCGCTGGCACAAGGTCAGCTTCTACGAAGCCATTGAACGCATAGGTGGTCACAGTCCGGATTTTTACAATAACTACAGCAGAGTGAAGTCATATCTGACAGAGCGTGGGGTAAAGGTGCCGGACAGCGACCCCCTGCCCAAGCTGCATGCTGCCCTCTTTGACCTGGACGTTGAGGAGAAGCTGGTACAGCCTACCTTCATTTACGAATATCCCCTGGAAATCTCGCCCCTGTCCCGCCGCAACGATACCAACCCCCTGCTCGTGGACCGTTTCGAGCTCTTCCTGACCGGACGCGAACTGGCCAACGCCTTCTCCGAGCTCAATGATCCCATTGATCAGCGCTGCCGCTTTGAAGAAC